>URHY01000021.1 GCA_900547815.1 uncultured Solobacterium sp. | reverse complement strand
TCAGCTACTAATGCTTCTTTTATTTTTTAGTTATACAAATTCTGCAAAGTTAAGGTAAGAAGGTATTTTAGTTCTCATAATTTCGAAATTCAAGTCTTTTTATCAATGTAAACGTTATCTACTTTATATGACAAATTTTCGTATATTTTGCATATATGATACATATGTCTCAATTACATAATCGACTTTGTTTTGTGTTTGAATTTTTGAAAAAGGGCATAAAAAAAGGAAGAATCGATCTTCCTCTTAATGTTCTTTTGTATGATCAAAGGCCATGCCTAGAATGGTTTCAATATGTTCATCATCTAATGAATAGTAGACTGTCTTTCCTTCTTTTCTAGATTTAATCAATTTAGAAAGGCGTAAAGCTTTTAGTTGGTGTGATACGGCAGATTTCGTCATATCGAGTACGTTGGCTAAATCGGATACGCACATTTCACTTTGTTGAAGGGATAATAAAAGCTGAAGACGTGTACTATCTCCCATGACTTTAAAGAAATCGGATAGGTTCATGATTTCATCAAAGGCCGGCATGTTTTCTTTTACTTCTTGTACTAATTCTGTATTTTTAGGCTTGCAGTCACAATGTGTACCAATCATAAGTTCTCCTTTTTTTATTTATTATAGTTGAATGATTGAACAATTGTCAAAAATGTTATTGACATCATGTATGAATTCTATATAATGAAAGTATAAAAAGTTGAATATATGTTCAACTATTCAAATGTGGAGGAAAATAATATGAAAAAGAGTTATAAGATTGATGTAGATTGCGCAAACTGTGCAAACAAAATGGAAGTAGCTGCTAATAATACAGAAGGTGTTAAGAGTGCAGTTGTAAACTTCATGATGTTAAAGATGAATGTTGAATTTGAAGATGGCGTTCAACCTAAAGAAGTCATGGCTCGTGTTTTAGAAAACTGTAAAAAAGTAGAAGACGATTGCGAAATTTTCTTTTAATGAAAAGTAAGATGCGCAAGCATCTCTATTTTTCAATTATTATAGTTGAATGATTGAGCAATTAATGTTTTAAATGAGGGTGGGGTAAGTATGAACAAGAAACAGAAAAAGATGTTAAAGCGAATTATAGTTGCAAGTATTCTTTTTATCGTAATTAAGGTCGTAAAACTACCTGAATATATTGAGATTCCTTTATTTTTAGTTGCTTATTTAGAAATTGGGTATGATATTCTTCTTAAGGCTTTTAAAGGAATCAAAAACCGTCAGGTATTTGATGAGAATTTTTTGATGGCTGTCGCAACTGTGGGAGCTATTGGTTTGAAATCTTTTGATGAAGCAACAGCCGTTATGTTGTTCTATCAGATTGGGGAATGGTTCCAAAGTTATGCGGTTGGAAAAAGTCGTAAAAATATCACGGAATTAATGGATATTCGTCCGGATTATGCCAATGTGGAAGATGAGAATGGAAATCTTGAACAAGTGGATCCTGATGAAGTTGAGATTGGTACAATTATTGTGGTTAAGCCTGGTGAAAAAGTGGCTATTGATGGAATTGTCATTGAAGGAAGTTCTACTCTAAATACAGCGGCTTTAACAGGGGAAAGCTTGCCTAGAGAAGTCAGTGAAAATGATGAGGTAATCAGTGGCTGCATCAATATGACGGGCTTATTAAAAATTAAGACAACAAAAGAATTTGGGGAATCCACTGTATCAAAAATTTTGGATTTGGTTGAAAATGCATCAAGTAAGAAATCTCGTTCTGAAGCCTTTATTTCACGCTTTGCGAGAATTTATACGCCAGCCGTATGTTATAGTGCTTTGGCATTGTTCTTACTTCCACCAGTGTTTAATTTGATTATGGGGAATCCAGCAAATTTTTCAACTTGGTTATACCGTGCCTTAACATTCTTAGTTATTTCTTGTCCATGTGCATTGGTAATCAGCATTCCTTTGAGTTTCTTTGCCGGAATTGGTGGTGCCAGCAATCAGGGTGTTTTGGTTAAAGGATCGAATTATTTAGAAGCATTGGCTTCATGTAAATATGTTGTATTTGATAAAACAGGTACAATGACACAAGGTGTATTTGAGGTGGCAGGCATTCATCATGCAACTATTCCAGAAGAAAAATTATTAGAGTATGCGGCAATGGCTGAAAGTTATTCGACACATCCTATTTCTAAAAGTTTATTAAAGGCCTATGGAAATACAATTGATAAATCACGTATCGAAAATGTAGAAGAAATAAGTGGTCATGGTGTTAAAGCTATAATCGATAAAGTTCAAGTGCTTGTGGGTAATGATAAATTAATGAAGATGTATAATATTCCTTATCAAGAATGTCATAGTGTTGGTACGATTGTTCATGTGGCTATTGATGGCAAATATGCAGGTCACATTGTGATTTCGGATATGTTGAAACCTCATGCTAAAGAAGCGATTGAGGCATTGAAGAAGGCTGGCATCAAACAAACAGTTATGTTGACTGGGGATGTAAAAAGTGTTGCCGATAAGGTAGCTTCTGAATTAAATATTGATCAAGTATATTCTGAACTATTGCCTCAAGATAAGGTGAATAAAGTTGAAGAGTTATTGTCTTTAAAACAATCGAAAGAAAATCTTGCCTTTGTCGGAGATGGAATCAATGATGCTCCTGTATTATCAAGAGCCGATATTGGTATTGCGATGGGTGCTTTAGGCAGTGATGCAGCCATTGAGGCAGCGGATATTGTATTAATGGATGATGATCCATTAAAGATTTCTAAAGCCATTAAGATTGCGAAGAAATGTATTCATATTGTATATGAGAATATTTATTTTGCGATTGGTATTAAACTCGTTTGTTTAGTTTTAGGTGCCATTGGTATTGCGAATATGTGGGTTGCGATTTTTGCGGATGTTGGAGTTATGATCATTGCCGTATTAAATGCGATTCGTGCATTAAATGTTAAAAATTTGTAAGGAAATCTTAGGATTTCCTTATTTTCATATTGTGTTAAATTTGTTTTAGTTGTATCTTTGTCTTGTACGCAGAAAAGGAGATTCGAGATGCAGGAATTAAAACCAATTAAAGAAGGAAAAGTACGTGAAATTTATGACAATGGGGACAACCTTATTATGGTTGCAACAGATCGTATCAGTTGTTTTGATGTAATTTTAAATAATGAGGTTACAAAAAAAGGAACTGTTTTAACACAGATGTCAAAATTCTGGTTTGACTACACAAGTGATATCTTACCTAATCACATGATTAGTGTGGATACAAAGGATATGCCGGAATATTTCCAACAAGAAAAATTTGAAGGAAAATCAATGTTATGTCGTAAATTGAACATGCTTCCAATCGAATGTATTGTTCGTGGTTACATCACAGGAAGTGGATGGGCTAGCTATAAGGAAACAGGAAAGGTTTGTGGTATTGAACTTCCAGAAGGATTACAAGAATCACAACAACTTCCAGAACCAATTTATACACCTAGTACAAAGGCTGAAATTGGTGATCACGATGAAAACATTTCTTTTGAACAAAGTATTGCGCACTTAGAAAAATATTTCCCAGGACATGGTGAAGAATATGCAACTAAGATCAAAGATTGCACAATCGCTTTATATAAAAAATGTGCTGAGTATGCTTTAAGCAAAGGAATTATTATTGCGGATACAAAATTTGAATTTGGTTTAGATGAAAATGGAAATATCGTTATTGGTGATGAAATGTTGACTCCTGATAGTTCTCGTTTCTGGCCTGCAGACGGATATGAAGCTGGTCATTCACAACCATCATTTGACAAACAATTTGCGCGTGACTGGCTAAAGGCAAATCCAAATAATAACTGGACACTTCCTCAAGAAATTGTGGATAAGACAATTGAAAAATATCTTCAAGCTTACACAATGTTGACAGGAAAAACTTTATAATTGAAAGATACCCATAAGTTGAATGCTTATGGGTGTTTTTTTGAAAACTGTATTTTTTGATGCCTAAATATATTTGAAAACCGTAAAATATGATGTTAATAATCACTTGAAAACCGAAGAACGCTATGTTTAAATGAGGAATAGATATTAAAAATAATAATTAATTGAATATATATGGTGAGGAAAAATATGAAACAAGGTGTATTTATAACATTTGAAGGAAATGATGGATCAGGAAAGACAACTGTATGTAAAGCGGTACAAGAAGAATTAATTAAAATGGGATACGACTGCATTTATACTCGTGAGCCAGGCGGAAGCAAGATTGCCGAATCCATTCGTAATATATTATTAGATGTAAATAATACGGAGATGGATGATCGTACAGAAGCATTATTATATGCAGCAAGTCGTAGACAACATTTAAAAGAAGTTGTTCTTCCGGCATTAGAAAATAAGAAAATTGTATTGTGTGATCGCTTTATTGATTCAAGTTTAGCTTATCAAGGAATTGCACGCGGCATAGGATTAAAAGAAGTATGGGATATTAATCAATTCGCAATCGATGGGTGTATGCCAGAAAAGACATTGTTTTTATCTGTTAGTGTAGAAACAGGTAAAAAAAGAATGAATCTTCGTGGAGATTTAAATCGTTTGGATCAAGAAGAAAGCTCATTCCATAAAGCTGTACGACAAGGTTATGAAACATTAGTATCTATGTATCCAGAGCGTATTGAAGTCATTGATGCTGAACCTTGTAAAGAAGAAGTGTTAAAAAGTGCTATGGAATGTGTTTTAAAGGTAATCAAAGAACATGAATAAAGAGTATTTAAAAAAGGCACAGCCAATCGTTTATCAGACGTTGTCGAATGCCTTAAAAAATCAAAGAGTTGCGAATGCCTATTTATTTCATGGACCGAAAGGGTCAAGTAAATTAGAAACGGCTATCTTGTTTGCGCAAAGCATTGTATGTGAACATACAGATAATGATGGATTTGCATGTCAAGAATGTGAAACTTGTAAACAAATTGAGAATGAAGAGTCTTTAGATTATATGATTGTATCGAATGATCGCATTAAGAAAAAAGATATAGTGGATTTACAGGCGTTTTTTGAATCCACTAGTGCAGGAAAACAAAATGCTCGAATCTATATTCTAGATCATTATGATAAGGCTACACCAGATGCTTCAAATAGTTTATTGAAGTTTTTAGAGGAGCCAAGTGAAGGGATTTATGGTATATTAATTGCGGATGAAAAATCCAATGTATTACCGACTATCCAATCTAGATGTCAATCGATTCATTTTAAACCGGAAAGCTGTGAGCATGTATTGCTTGAAAATACAAGTGAAGAAAACGCAAAGATGCTTGCAGAATCTGGATATACATATGATAAGGCCATTGAATTATTGTCTTTACCAGATTTCGAGGAGTTAAAACAAATTGCATTTGAATATATTGAACATGCATCTTCATTTGTAGAAATTGAAAAAATGCAGACAAGTGTATTTGTGAATAAGTCAGAACGGATGAATAAAGATTGGATACAATTGTGGATTCAGTGGGTTTTATTCTATGTAAAAAATGATAAGGTAAATTTACCTTTAGAAAAAAAAGTAAAACTATATTCGATTTTGGTTGAAAATATGGATATGTTGTATCGACCAGTCGATTTAGGTTTATTTATGGATAAGCTTTATTATGATATTAGGAAGGCTGTGATTTAGTGAATACAGAAGGAAAAGTAACATATAAATATATTGTTTATATACAGTTTGAAGAATCAAAAAAAGCCTACACTTTTGGATCAAATGTTAAATATTATACAAATGATGTTGTCGTTGTAGAAACTGTACGCGGACAAGAACTAGGAAAGGTTTGTGTACCAACGGTTGATTTTGATGCTTCCAAAGTAAAAGGAGATATTAAACCGGTATTGCGTAAGGCAACACCAGAAGATATTAAGTGTAAAGAAGAAAATGTAGAAAGAGCTAAAGAAGCTATGAAAATTTGTCACGAGTGTGTCGCAAATCTTAAGTTGGATATGCATTTAATAAGCTCAGAATATACATTGGATCGTACAAAAGTTATTTTTACATATGTGTCGGACGATCGTGTTGATTTTAGACAACTCTTAAAAGACTTAGCTCAACATTTACATTGTCGTATTGAATTAAGACAAGTAGGACCAAGAAACAAAGCTAAAATCGTAGGTGGAATTGGAAATTGTGGTATGGAATGTTGTTGTTCAAGATTCATGTCAGATTTTGATACAGTATCAATCAATATGGCAAAAAACCAGTTGTTGGCATTGAATATTCAAAAGTTGAGTGGTCAATGTGGAAAGCTAATGTGTTGTTTACGGTTTGAGAATGAAGAGTATACAAGAATGCGTAAAGATTTACCAAAGATGAATTCGATTGTGAGTTATCAAGGTAAAAAATATCGCATTTCAAGCATGAATGTGCTTCAAAAACAGGCAAAACTAGAAAATAAAGAAGAAGTCTTGTTTGTAAACTTTAAAGAGTTGTGGCCAGATAAGGATTTTAATAATGATTAGACAGAAGAGTTTTGAATCAGATGTTTCCACATTGTATTTGGTTCCTACACCTATTGGAAACTTGCAGGAAATGACACCTAGAGCTTTGGATATTTTAAAAGAAGTGAGTGTCATTGCAGCAGAAGATACGCGTAACACAAAAAAGCTTTTAATGGCTTATGGCATTGATACAATGTTGATGTCACATCATGAACATAATCAACAGGTAAGTATCCCTAAAATCATTGAACGATTAGAAAATGGTGAAGATGTTGCGGCAGTATCGGATGCAGGTTATCCATTGGTTTCAGATCCTGGACAAAAATTAGTTCAAGAAACCATTTCGCATGGATTTAATGTGGTTTCAGTTTCAGGTGCTAACGCGGCTATGAATGCATTGGTTGCGAGTGGATTGAGTTGTTATCACTATTTGTTCTATGGCTTTTTAGACAATAAGAGTTCAAAAAGAAAGAAACAGCTCGAAGAAATCAAAACAATTCCTTATACAACTATTTTCTATGAAGCACCTCATCGTATTGAGGATACTTTACAAGATATGTTGGAAGTATTGGGAAATCGACAAATGTGTTTAGCTAGAGAACTCACAAAAGTTCATGAAGAATATATTCGTGGAACGATTGAAGAAGTATTAGAAGTGGCTTCCACTTGTAAAGGTGAAATGGTTATTGTCATGGATGGATTTAAAAAAGAGGAAGTTGTATTTGATATGTATACAGCCATTACGAAAGTGGATGAATATGTTGAATCTGGAATGCGTACAAAAGAAGCGATTGGTTTAGTTGCCAAAGAAATGGCGTGTAAAAAGAATGAATTATATGAAGCTTATCATAAAAGATAGGCTTTTTTCTTTTATATAAAGCAAATAATGTTGTTACAGAAATTAAATGTAAAAAACAATTGAATATGTTTCAGAAAGCGTTATAATGGTTTACATGAAAGAGAAGAGGAAGAGTTATGAATAAGAGAAAAGTATGTGCCCTAGGTATGGCATTCATGCTTGCAGGATGTTCTGCAGGCGGATCGGGTTCTGGTAAAGAACAAACATTAACAGTTGGATTGTTTACAGAAATGAATGGAGATTTTTCTCCTATGTATTATCAGACCGTTAACGATCATAATGTTGTTAACTTGGTATATCAAGGATTGTTGGCATATGACAAGGATGCCAATTTAGTTCCCGAATTGGCAGAGGATTTACCTACTATTAGTGATGATGGTACAACAATGACATTTAAATTGAAGAAAGGTGTTAAATTCAGTGATGGATCTAAATTTACTTCAAAAGATGTAAAGGCAACGTTTAGCGTTATGGCTGACCCAAGCTATACAGGACGTTTTTCAAGTAATGTAGATTTCTTAAATGGATATAGCGAATATCATGATGGAGATGCCAAAGATGTCTCTGGTATTGAAACACCTGATGATTATACCGTTGTATTCCACATGTCTAAACCAAAAATCGATGCAGAATCGACTTTGGGAACACAAAAAATTTGTAGTGCAAAAACATTGAAGTATAAAAAGGGAAAAACTTCGAATGTTGAAAAGAACAATAGTAATCCTATTGGAACAGGTCCTTATAAATTAAAATCATTCTCTAAAACAGAGGGAGCTTCATTGGATCGAAATGAAAATTTTGAAGCCAAAGATGGAGAATATCAGATTTCTAAGATTATGATCAAGAAAACAGAGACTTCGACTGAAATCAAAGAATTGGAAAATGGAACAATCGATTATATTCCAGATGTAGTAGATGCAAATAAAATCAATACAGTTGCCAAAGACAAAGATAAAGGTTTGACTATGGATTCTTATCCTAGTGATCGTGAAGACTTCTTGTTTATGAATACAGTTGCAGGGGCATGCCAAGATCAGGCTGTTCGTCAAGCTTTGGCTTATGGATTTGATCGTGAATCCTATATCGCAAGCTATTATAAATTAGATGATAAAGATGCTAAATTAGCATATGTACCAGGCTTGTTTGGTAACCCAGTATCTGGCGGAAATGGTGCATATGTTCGTGGTGAAGAAAAAGTTGATGGGGCTACTTACTATGATTATGATGTAGAAAAGGCAAAACAAATCTTAGATGATGCAGGATGGACTGTTGGTAGTGATGGTATTCGTGAAAAAGATGGTCAAAAATTAAGCATTAAGTTCTTGGCTACAAAAGAAAAAGATGCGATGGATACAATGATTCCTATGTTACAAAAACAATGGGGAGAACTTGGTGTCGACTTCAAGGCAAACACAATGGAATTTAATACAGTTATTTCAACTGTAAGTGATGATTCAGCTGTTGGTGATTGGGATGTATCTTATTTAGGATATTCTTTTACAAACCCTGAAGATACAGGCGTTGATTACTTGATTCAATCACAAGGCGTAAATAATTTTGCTCGTTTAAAAGATGATGAATTAGATTCTTACTTAGCTGCAGGTGCTTATACAGCTGATAAAGATGCTTCAACAGCTGCTTACTTAAAGGCTTATGTTCGTCAAGCAGAACTATGTGCATACTTACCAACAGATGGTGTGCAAACTTATTGTTTACGTAATAAGAAAGTAAAAGGTTTGAAGACTTCTTCTACATTTATTTGGTCACAATCAATGGCTACAGCTTATATTGATGATTAATAGTAAAAGGGGCTATAATAGATAAAAACGTTTTAGTTTAAAAAAAGGACCGAATATTCAAGACTTAAAAAAATCTGAATATCGGTCTTTCTTTTGTTTGTGCAAAAATAGCTAGTTAATTGTAATGCATATCAGATATCGTTCCAATTCTCTTTGTGTTTATCTTATGAGATGTCTCAAAAACTGGAAGATGTTTAAATATACCATATATTCTGGTATTGCAGGATATGAAAGCTTGAATTCTATTAAAATGAAGCCAAAGAAAATTTTTCGACTGAGCAGGCTAAAAGATATATGACACAACAAAGTATCTGAAGTGAATAAATTTTCGAACAGATCAAAGAAGACAATCATTATGATAAAAACTAAAGATATTACTTGTATGTATCGATCATAATTTAAGAAGATATCACACTCGAAAACTAGAATTTCAGAAAAATAATAAGATAAAAAGAAAGGAGCTAAACTCCATAAGTAATAAAAATTACTTATTCGTCATGGCTCCTTTTTAAATTGTTATGACTTGAATATTTTGATTGTTTAGTTCTTGAACATAAGAAGAATCAATAGAATGATCCGTTATAACAGTTTTTATTTTATCTTTTAAATTTAATGGTACAACACCACGTTTAGAAAATTTATCGCTTTCTGTTAGCACGATTATTTGTTCGGCTTGATGCGACATATCACGTACGGCTTGTGCTCGCATTTGATCACGATTTGAAAAGCCAATTCTAGAATCATATCCATCTGTACCGATGAAAAAATAATCGACAAAAAAGTTGGATACACATTCTTGAACCATAGGACCTACCATAACTTGTGAATCTTGTTGATAAATTCCACCTAAAAGAATAATTTGAAAATTTGATTTTCCACGAATATATTCTGCGATAAAAGCACTGTTAGTGATAATTGTTAAGTCTTTATGAAGTTGTGTTAACGTATCCGCTAAAAGTGCACAACAACTACCACTTTCAATCATAATTGTATCGCCTTCTTTAACAAGTTCAGTAGCTTTTAAAGCTATTTTTTTCTTTTCTTCATAATGATATGCGATTCTACCATTGATATCATCTGTGCTACATAACACAGCATGCCCATGCTCACGTTTGATGATTCCTTTAGCTTCTAATGCATCTAAATCTTTGCGGATAGTTACTTGGGAAACACTTAGGTATTCAGCGAGTTGAGAAACCTCGATTCTCTTTTCAGATGTCAGTAATTCTAATATTTTATTTGTTCTATTTTTCATTTACGTTGATTCCTATCATTTTGTTTATATAATAAGTGTTTTTGATTTCAAATGAAAGTGAAATTTAGAAAAAAGCGTTAATGTTATTCTCTTTAAATATATTTAAATACTCTTTTAAATCTTCTGGATGATACGAAGGAACATTTTCATAATCGTATTTTACATTTAAAAGATGATATTTATTTTCTCCAAATTGATGGAACGGTAGAAGTTGACATTTGTTTATTCCAATGTTGTGAAGTGTTTTTGAAAATTCTTTTGCGTCATCCAAAGAATCATTAAAACCAGGTATAACAGGGATTCGAGGAAGAACTGTTTTGCCATTGGCGATGGCATGTTTCATGTTTAGTAATGGTAACTTATTAGAAACACCTGTACCTTCTATATGTTTATCTGTGTTCCAGTGTTTCATATCAAAAAGAATGTAATCTACATATTCCATGACGTGATCAAATGTTTCTTCTGTCGCAAAACCGGTTGTTTCACAACACGTATGAATTCCTTTTTCTTTAGCGGCTAAGAGAAGTTCTCTTGAAAACTCAGGTTGAAGTAAGAGCTCACCTCCAGAAAGTGTTAGACCACCACCACTTTCTTCATAGAAGGCTTGATCTTGTAAAACAATTTTAAGCACTTCTTCTACAGATTTTTGTTCGCCTTGTGCACTTAATGCGTTTTTTGGACATTCATATACACATTTCTTACATCCACTACACAGACTATGGTTGATTTTGATGGATTTATCAATTGTTTTCATAGCGTTTTTTGGACAGGTTTCAATGCAATGATGACAATTTATACATTTATTTTGATCCCAAAGAATTTGTGTTTGTATAAGCTGACTTTCTGGATTTGCACACCACTTACAACGAAGAGGACATCCCTTTAGAAAAACGGTAGTACGAATTCCCGGACCGTCATTTACACTGAATTTTTGAATGTTAAAAACAATTCCTGTTGTATTTCGATTTGTTGTTGTCATTTAAATTTCCTCATATAGAGTATAAACATTTCAAAGAAGAAAAGCAACAATTATAGTTATGAATGAAAGTAAAAAATGTTTTAAATGAAATTAACGTTGACATAAAATGTGTGTAATGCTATTTTTAAATTGCGAATAAAAGAATATAAAGTTACGAATGAAATGTAATGGGGGGGACGGATATGGAAAATGTAGAACATTTTGGAACATTGACAGAACGAATGAAAGAATTTCGAGAAGAAGTTTTAGATGAAAAACCTTATATTGATGCACAACGTGCAATTCTAGCAACTCTTGCTTACAAAGAAAATTTAAATCAACCACGAGTGATGGTTCGAGCTAAAATGCTAGAAAAAGTTCTTGATAATATGAGTATATATATTGAAGACAAATCTCTTTTAGCTGGAAATCAGGCAACTAAGAATCGTAATGCTCCTATTTTTCCTGAGTATACTATGGAATTTGTTATGAATGAATTGGATCAGTTTGAGAAAAGAGATGGGGACGTATTCTATATCACTGAAAAGACCAAGGAACAACTTAGAGAAATTGCGCCATTCTGGCAGAATAACAATTTGCGTGCAAGAGGAGAAGCTCTTCTTCCTGAAGAAGTCCGTGTCTTTATGGAAACAGGTGTATTTGGAATGGAAGGCAAGTTAAATGCAGGAGATGCGCATTTGGCGGTGAACTATGAGCGTATTTTGAAGGATGGATTAAGAGGGTACGAAAAACGTGTAAAAGAATATAAAGCTACTCTTGATTTAACAAATCCAGATAATATTGACAAGTATTGTTTCTATAATGCAGTTCTTATAGTACTGAAAGCGGTGCGTAATTTTGCGAATCGTTACAGCGTTCTTGCGAAAGATTTAGCAGAAAAAGAATTGAATCAAGAAAGAAAAATTGAATTATTGGAGATTAGTAGAATTTGTTCAAAAGTTCCATATGAACCAGCAGAAACATTTCAAGAAGCGGTACAATCCGTATGGTTTATTCAATTGATTTTACAAATTGAATCCAATGGACATTCTTTGAGTTATGGCAGATTCGATCAATATATGTATCCATATTATGATCGAGATATTAAAAATGGCACTATTAAAGAATCTGAAGCCTTGGAATTGTTGACATGCTTGTGGATAAAGACACTTACAATCAATAAGGTTCGTTCTCAAGCACATACGCTAAGTTCGGCAGGATCTCCTATGTATCAAAATGTAACGATTGCAGGCCAAACAATAGATAAAAAGGATGCAGTCAATGATTTGAGTTTTTTAGTTTTGAAATCTGTTGCACAGACAAGATTGACACAACCAAATTTAACTGTGCGCTATCACAAGAATATCAATAAACATTTTTTGGATGAATGTGTAGAGGTTATGCGTTTAGGCTTTGGAATGCCAGCATTAAACAATGATGAAATTATAATTCCTTCATTTATGGACTGGCAAGTTAAAGAGGAGGATGCCTATAATTATAGTGCCATAGGTTGTGTAGAAACAGCAGTTCCAGGTAAATGGGGTTATCGTTGTACGGGAATGTCTTATATCAATTTTCCAAGAATGCTTTTGTGTACGATGAATAACGGTGTGGATCTTACAAGTAATAAACGTTTTACAAAAGGATATGGCTATTTTACAGAAATGGAAAGTTATGAAGAACTTTTAAAAGCATGGGATAAAACAATAAGGGAAATTACTCGATATAGTGTTATTGTAGAAAATGTAATTGATAAAGCATCTGAAAGGGATGTGCCAGACATTCTTTGTTCGGCTTTGACAGATGATTGTATTGCCAGAGGTAAAACAATAAAAGAAGGTGGAGCGGTCTATGATTTTATTTCAGGACTTCAGGTAGGAATTGCGAACATGGCAGATTGTTTGGCAGCTATAAAGAAGTTAGTGTATGAAGAAAAGAAAATCACAAGACAAGAGCTTTGGAATGCGATCTTAGATGATTTTTCATCACCTGAAAACAAAAAAATTCAGGAAATGTTGATTCGTGAAGCTCCAAAATATGGAAATGATGATGATTATGTCGATCAGTTAATTGTGGAAGCTTATGATTCTTATATTGAAGAAATCGAAAAATATCCGAATACACGCTATAATAGAGGACCAATTGGCGGAATTCGTTATGCAGGAACTTCTTCAATTAGTGCGAATGTTGGACAAGGTATGTCAACGATGGCTACGCCGGATGGACGAAATGCATTCGAACCTTTGGCAGAAGGTTGCAGTCCAGCGCATAATAGCGATAAAAATGGACCTACAGCTGTGTTTAAAAGTGTGTCTAAGCTTCGTACAAATAAAATTACAGGTGGAGTTCTGCTAAATCAAAAAATGACACCTCAAATGTTGTCGACTGAAGAAAATCGACAAAAATTAGAATTGCTGATTAAAACTTTCTTTAATCGTTTACATGGATATCACGTGCAATATAACATTGTTTCTAAAGAAACTTTGATTGATGCACAGAAGCATCCTAAAAAACATAAGGATTTAATTGTTCGTGTAGCCGGATATAGTGCTTTCTTTAACGTGCTTTCTAAAAAGACGCAAGATGATATTATTGGTAGAACAGAACAATCTTTGGTGTAAGAAAATGTAAATAATTTGAAAAAGGCATTGAAAACAGATTTTATTAGGTGTATTCTATAGGCAACTGATGCGAAAGAAATCAAACTAAGAACCGGATATAAAGAGATTCTAGTCAGGGTGGAAGCTAGATTATTACGACTTGGCAAATGGACTTTCAAGGGCAAGGTGAAAAGATTTTCTTAGTAGCTGCGACGTGTTCCGTGCGTTAAATGGATCGAATGTGATGGCATTCTAGAGGTGGGTATAACTATACCAATTCAGGTGGTACCGCAGATTATTTTGATATTCTGTCCTGTGTCAAATTTTTAATTTGATGCAGGATTTTTTATTTATAAGGAGAGTGATGAAAAGTGTTAGCTGACTGGTGGTGGTACGAAAATTAGATAATTAGGAGGTAAAAAAATATGTACAAGAAATTATTAGCATGTGGATTAGCTTTATTAATGTGTGGATGTAGCGCAAAAGCTGCAGGTAATGATCAAGTGTTGACAGTTGGATTGAGTTCTGAAATGAATGGCACATTTTCACCTATGTATTACCAAACGACAAATGATCATTATGTGGTGGATTTAGTGTATCAGGGATTATTGAAATACAACAAAAAAGGAGAATTAGTTGCGGATTTGGCTAAATCCTTACCAAAAATTAGTGAGGATGGAAAATCAATGACTTTTAAATTAAAGAAAGGCATTAAGTTTAGTGATGGTTCAAAGTTTACTTCAAAAGATGTGCAGACAACATTTACCGTCATGGCTGATCCAAGTTATACTGGTCGTTTTGCGAACAATGTTGATTTCTTAGATGGTTATACTGAATATCATGATGCAGATGCATCTAGCTTTAGTGGAATTGAAACACCAGATAACTATACAGTTGTTTTTCATTTGGATAAACCTAGAATCGATGCGGTTTCTACACTTGGAACACAAAAGATCTGTAGTTCAGAATATTTAAATTATAAAAAAGGAAATACAGAAAGTATTGAAAAGAAGAATAGTAAGCCAATTGGAACGGGTGCTTATGTACTAAAGAAGTTTGAGAAGACAAGTGGAGCTAGTTTAGTTTCAAATTCAAAGTTTAAGGCTAAAAAAGGACAGTATCAAATTTCTAAGATCATGATCAAAAAGACAGATACTTCAACAGAAGTCAAAGAATTGGAAAATGGAACAGTGGATTATATTCCAGATGTGATTGAGGCAAATAAAATTAAATCTGTTCAAAAGAATAAGAGTTTATCCGTAGATTCTTATCCAAGTGATCGTGAAAGCTTCATTATCTTTAATTCATATGCGGGAGCTTGCAGTGATGTTGCAGTAAGAAAAGCCATCGGATATGGATTTAATGCCCAAGAATATATTGATAATTACTATCAAATTGATGGCATGGCCTATAAGCCTGGTACTTTTGGAAATCCCGTTTCTTTAAATAATGGAAAAATGATTCGTAATGAAGAAAAGGTCGATGGTGTTATTTATTATGATTATAATGTAGAAAAAGCCAACCAAATCTTAGAGGAAGCTGGATATACATTGGCAGAGGATGGCTATCGTTATAAAGATGGTGAAAAATTAACCATTCGTTTCTTGGCAAATAAGGATAAAGATTCTTTGGATTCTTTGATTCCAGTTTTACAGAAGTGTTTAAATGCGATTGGAATTGATTTTAAAGCCAATACCGTTGAATTTAATACTGTCATTAGTACAGTACAGGATGATGCACAAACAGATAGTTGGGATGCGACATATCTTGGATTTTCTTATGGCTCACCAGATGATACAGGCATTAACTTTATTTTAAGAACGGGTGCCACAAATAACTTTGGTCGTTTGAGTGATGAACAACTAGACACTTATTTAGATGCAGGTATGTATACTTCAGATAATGAAGTTTCTAAAGAGAACTATCATAATGCTTTAGTTCGCCAAAGTGAATTGTGTGGTTATTTACCTGTAGATTCTACTAAAACATATTGTTTAAGAAATAAGAATATCAAAGGAATGCACACAACATCTGTTTATAATTGGGCTCAATCCATTGCGACGGCGTATATTGTAAATAAATAACGTATGATGTATCCTAATGGATATTAGGGCAAAATATAGTCCTGTACTAACTTAATGTTGGTGCAGGCTTTTCTTGTATGGGGAGGAATTTTATGGCGAAACAAAGTTCGATTCAGTTAATGACAAAAGGAAGTATTGCCAAACAAATCATTGGCTATGCGATACCTATATTTATAGGATATCTTTTTCAACAACTTTACAATACTGTGGATGCATTGATTGTGGGTAACTTTCTAGGACAGAATGCATTAGCGGCTGTTACGAGTGTTGGCTCTTTAGTTTTTTTATTTGTCGGTTTCTTCAATGGTTTTGCGACAGGAGCAAGTGTCATTGTTGCCAATGCGATAGGTGCACAAGATGAGAATAGAACAAAAAAAGCGGTATATACAACAGCAACATTCGGTATCATCTTAGGGCTTATTATGACAATGAGTGGCTATGCATTAACGGATCAAATGTTGATGTGGATGGGATCTCCTCAAGAAGTATTTGGCTTATCTTCTACATATTTAAAAATTTATTTTTTAGGCGGTTTTTCTTTAGTCTTGTATAACATGCTTGTGGGTATCATTCGTGCAGGAGGCGATGCCAAACATCCACTTTATTATTTAATCGTAAGTTCGATATTGAATGTGATATTAGACATTATATTCATCACTGTGTTTAAAATGGGGGTTGCCGGTGCTGCCTGGGCTACAATCATTTCTGAATTTGCGAGTATGTTTTTGTGTGCTGTGCAACTCGCAAGAGAAGAAAGTATTTTGCATATTTCATGGCTACACTTAACTTTGGATTTTGAAAATCTTAAACAAATCTGTATTTATGGCTTGCCAACAGGATTACAAGGTTGTGTGATAGATTTTGCGAATGTCATGATTCAGTCGTACATCAATTCATTTGGGGCAGCAGCTATTGCGGGTATTGGTGCGTATTCAAAGGTAGAAGGATTTATTTTCCTTCCTGAAATTTCTTTTTCGATGGCACTTACGACATTTGTTTCACAAAATGAAGGAGCCGGACAAAAAGAGCGTTCTCGAAAGGGAATCTTGTTTGGGCTTGCGGCTGCACTACTCATGATTGAATGTTTGGGTATTTTGATCTACTTGTTTGCGCCAAATTTTATTTCGTTCTTTAATCAAAATCCAGAAGTAATCAAAATTGGTGTGGATCGTGCGCGAATTTGTGCTTTCTTCTATATACTTTTAGGCTTTTCACATGTAGTTTCAAGTGTTTTAAGAGGCTTAGGACGTCCGGTGATGCCAATGGTAGTCATGCTTGTGTGTTGGTGTGCCGTTCGTGTTGTTGTATTAATGACAGTTGGACAGAGCGTACACAGCTTGTATTTAACGCATTGGTTGTATCCGATTACTTGGGGATTGAGTTCAATTGTTTATGTGTTTGATTTAAGAAAATATAAATTGTTTGCACCTAGAGTATAACTTTCATGAAATATGGGTTGTCATTTGAGTTGGTTTTAGGTATTATAATTTTGCAGAAGTGTTTTTCTGATTTTGGAGGTCTTACTTATGGTCTTAAGAAGATTTACCACAATTGATAGAGAAGAATTGCTTTTTTAAGTGTGCCTACTATAGGTGCGCTTTTTTTTGTTTTGGAAGGAAGGTCATTTATGGAAACAAAGCGTGTTTTAATTGTGATGGGTTCTCGTTCAGACTTACCAAGTATGGAGGGCTGCATGAAACAATTAGACGATTTTCAAGTCGGATATGAAGTTCGTGTATTAAGTGCTCACCGTACTCCAGAAGCTGTTTTGGAATTATCAAAGACAGCATGTGAACGTGGAATTCAGGTTATTATTGCGGCAGCCGGAGGAGCAGCACATTTAGCTGGAGTTTTAGCTAGCTCTACACCGTTGCCAGTTATTGGAATCCCTATTCAGACATCTGCTTTAGGTGGATTGGATTCATTATTATCAACAGTACAAATGCCTCAAGGAGTTCCTGTTGCGACAGTAGCGATTGGAAAATCAGGAGCAAGAAATGCAGCTATCTTAGCTTGTCAGATGATTGGACTTAATGATAAGTCATTACAGGATAAGATTGTTGAGTTTAAAAAAGAACAAGCACAAAAAGTATTAGAACAGTCAATTGTTGAATAAGGAGAAGGAAATGGATACTCGTATTTTTGTTCATAAAAAAGAACAGTTTCAGGTTGAAAGTGAATCATTAGCGGCTGAATTAAGACAATCTTTATCTTTAAAAGAAGATTTTGGTCTTACAAAATACAATTTATATGATATTTTTGATGCTGATGAAAATGATATTGAATTATTAAAGAAAAATGTTTGTAGTGAAGTTGTTACAGATGATGTATATGATTCTGTAGACTTGGAAGGTAAATCATATTTGGCATATGAATTTTTACCAGGTCAATACGATCAAAGAGCAGACAGTGCAATGCAGTGTTTAATGCTTTTGAACAACAAACAGACAGTACGTATTCATTCAGGTACTTTATTAGTGTTTTTAAACCCAGTAGATGAAGAAACACTTAATAAAATCACACACTATATTGTTAACCCTGTTGAAGCACGTGTTAAAGACCTTTCTGTATTGGTAGATGATCAGGACGTTGAAGTAAAAGATGTTCCTGTTTTAGAAGGATTTACAACAAAGACGAAAGAAGAATTAGATTCTTTACGTCAGACTTTAGGGTTGGCCATGTCTCAAGCGGACATTGAACATGTTCAACGTTACTTTGAAAAGGAAGAAAAAAGAGATTGCACAATGACTGAACTACGTGTCTTAGATACATATTGGTCAGATCACTGTCGTCATACTACTTTTGAAACTGTATTAGATAATGTACATTTCCACTTAGATACATTGTCTGATGAATTACAGGCTTCTTACGATAATTATTTAAAATTACGCCAGGAAGTTCATGGAAATCGTAAAGAAAAAACATTGATGGATATGGCTACTATTGCTGGAAAATATCTTCGTAAGCAAGGTAAACTTGATGATATGGAAATTACAGATGAAATCAATGCATGTAGTGTTGAAATCACAGTAGATGTAGATGGAAAAGACGAACAATGGTTGTTGATGTTTAAAAATGAAACACATAACCACCCTACAGAAATTGAACCATTTGGTGGAGCAAGTACATGTATTGGTGGGGCTATTCGTGATCCATTATCAGGGCGTAGCTATGTATATCAAGCTATGCGTATTACAGGTGCTGGAGACATCACGAAACCAATTAGTGAAACTTTAGAGCACAAATTACCTCAATCAAAGATTTCAAAGACAGCGGCTCATGGTTATTCAAGTTATGGTAACCAAATTGGTTTGGCAACTACATTTGTAGATGAAATCTATGATGATGGTTATGTAGCTAAACGTATGGAGGTTGGTGCTGTTGTTGGTGCAGCTCCTAAATCACATGTAAAACGTGAACAACCACAAGCAGGCGATATCATTGTTATGATTGGTGGAGCTACTGGTCGTGATGGAATTGGTGGAGCTACAGGTTCAAGTAAAGAACATAATGAAACAAGCTTGGAAAAATGTTCAAGTGAAGTTCAAAAGGGTAATGCCTTAATTGAACGTAAATTACAGCGTCTATTCAGAAATCCTGCTTGTACAAAATTAATTAAAAAGGCCAATGACTTTGGAGCAGGTGGAGTCAGTGTTGCCGTAGGTGAACTTGCGGATGGATTAGATATCAACTTAGATGCAGTTCCAGTTAAATATCAAGGCTTAGATGGTACAGAATTAGCTATTAGTGAATCCCAAGAACGTATGGCTGTATGTATTGAGGCTAAAGATTTTGAAAAGTTCAAAGAAGAAGCATATAAGGAAAACTTAGATGCTATCAAAGTTGCGGATGTTACAGATACAAATCGTTTAGTCATGAAATGGCGTGGTGAAACGATTGTTGATATGTCTCGTGCTTTCTTGGATACAAATGGTGTCCGTCAACACCAGGTTGTTGATGTTTGCGAAAATGAATATGATGAACATCCATTTGATGCAGTTAAATCAGATTTAAATACAGTATTACAAGATGCGAATGTTGCAAGTCAGATTGGCTTGGCAGAAATGTTTGATGCTTCAATCGGAAAGAGTACAGTATTGATGCCTTTTGGAGGTAAATATCAATTAACTCCAGAAGAAGGTTCTGTACAAAAATTACCAGTTCATGGAATGACAAACACATGTTCTGTTATGACATATGGATATGATCCAAAAGTATCTAAATATTCTCCATATTTAGGTGCTAGTTATTCAGTTGTTGAAGCATTAGCTCGTATTACAGCATTGGGTGCTGACTATAAGAAGTGTCGTTTATCAAATCAGGAATATTTTGAGCACTTAGGCGCAGATGCACAAAAATGGGGACAACCATTTGAAGCATTATTAGGTTTGATTGATGCACAATTAGCATTTGAAACACCAAGTATTGGTGGTAAAGACTCTATGAGTGGAACGTATAAAGATATTCATGTACCTCCAACAGTAATCACATTTGCGGTAACTACAGCGAAAACAGATAATATCGTATCTGCTTCATTCAAAAATCCTGGAGACTATGTATACTTAGTAAAACATACGCCAGTTAAGAATCATGTTCCAAACTATGAACAATTGAAAGAAAACTTTGAAACAGTTCATAAATTGATGCAGGAAAAGAAGATTGTTGCGGCAAGCACAATTAAATTTGGTGGATTAGGAGCAACTGTTGCGAAGATGGCATTTGGATCTAAAGTCGGTGTTGCAATCAATACAGAAGAAGATGTATATGGATTCAATTTGGGTTCAATGATTGTTGAAGCTACAGAAAGTATTCAAGATGAACATTTAGAATTGATTGGTATCTTAAATGATGATTCTAAAATTGTATTAAATGAGGAAACAGTTGAAATCGAAGATGCATTAAAGGCTTGGACAAAACGTTATGGTGAAATTTATCCAATGATTGTGGATGAAGGAAAAGAAACGTTAGAAACACCTTTAAATGATGTTGAAGTACCTATGTCTAAGGTTGTGGTGGAAAAACCAAAAGTAATTATTCCTATCTTCCCTGGACAAAACTGTGAATTTGATACAACAGCTAAGTTTGAACGTGCTGGTGCAGAAGTAAAACAAGTTGTATTTAATAACTTAACGGTTGAAAATATTCAAAAGAGTATTGAAACTTTGGCTGAAGAGATCAGTTCAGCTCAAATCTTGATGATTGTTGGTGGATTTAGTAGTGGTGATGAACCAGATGGTTCAGGTAAATTTATTGCGAATGTATTAAGAAATCCAAAGATTGCACAAGCAATTGATACAATGCGTGCAAATGATGGATTGATTTTAGGTATCTGTAATGGATTCCAAGCATTGATTAAATCTGGATTGTTGCCTTATGGTGATATTGAAAAATTGGATGCAGAAAATCCAACATTATTTAGAAATAATATCAACCGCCACGTTTCGCATATTGCACGTACGCGCATTACAAGCAATGCTTCTCCATGGCTTGCTGGTATGAAAGCAGGAAATGTATATTCAGTCGCTGTTAGTCATGGTGAAGGTAAATTTGTTGCGAGTGAAGAAGTGTTAAATAAATTGATTGAAAATGGTCAGGTTGCGACACAATATGTAAATGAAAAGGGTGTTCCAACAATGGATGGAAAAGACAACTTGAATGGTTCAAGTATGGCTATTGAAGGTATCTTCTCTGAAGATGGTAAAATCTTCGGTAAGATGGGTCATAGCGAACGTTATGAAAGAGGTTTATTCCAGAATATTGCAGGAAATAAAGACCAAGATATTTTCGCAAATGGTGTTCGTTACTTTACACATAAGCAGGTGAAGTAAAATGGCGATGCAAAAGGTAGTTCAAGATTCTTCTGGAATCGTAGGCTTGTTCAACGTTGAACAAGCCGCCCAGAATATCTATTTAGCAATGCATGCGATTCAACATCGTGGACAAGATGGTGTTGGTTTGGCTGTAAGTGATGGAAATAATGTTGTTTGTAAAAAAGGGCTTGGCCTGTTATCAGAAAATTTAAAACAGGATACATTAGATTCTTTAAATGGTGATATTGCGATTGGTCAACTTCGCATGGCAACAAAAAATGATTCTCAATTAGAAAATGTTCAACCTATTATGGTGCGTAGTCATCAAAGATATTTTGCAGTCGTATCAAGTGGTATGATCACAAATGCGATTTCATTAAGAACAAAGTTAGAAAATGAAGGCTTGATTTTCCAAGGAACTAGTGATTCCGAATTGTTAGCGCATTTGATTCAATTGAATCCAGGTTCTTTTGAAGAAAAGATTGAGAAGGCTTGTCGAATGATGAGTGGGGCCTATACATTTATGGTCATCACAAAAGATAATTTATATGTAGTAAGAGATCCGCATGGAATTCGTTCTTTATACATTGCCAAAGTAGGTGATGGTTATTGTATTAGTAGTGAAACTTGTTCGTTCCCAATTCTTGGAGGAGAATTTGTTCGTGAAGTAAATCCAGGCGAATTAATTTGTTTTGATCGTACAGGAATTAAATCAAGTCAAATTTTTGAAAAAACTGAAACTAAAGCTTGTGCTTTAGAATATGTATATTATTCAAGACCGGATAGTATTCATAATGGTTCTACAGTACATGAAGTTAGAAAACAATGTGGTTACTATTTAGCAAAAGAAGAAGATATTAAAGCAGATATCGTCGTAGGTGTTCCTGATTCAGCTTTAAGTGCAGCGGCTAGTTTTGCCAGAACACTAAATGTTCCATATGAAACAGGATTGATTAAAAACCGTTATATTGGATCTACATTTATTCGTCCAACACAGCAGCAAAGAATGCAAGGTATGCGAGTTCGCTTAAATGCGATCAGTTCAGTTGTTAAAGATAAGAGTGTATATCTAGTGGATGATAGTGTCGTAAAAGGTTTTACATCACGTAGAATTTGTCAATTATTAAAAGAAGCAGGGGCTAAAGAAGTACATTTACGTATTGCTTCACCAATGTTGAAATTCCCTTGTTTATATGGAGCGGATTCAACAGCACAAAAAGATTTAGCTGCTTTCAATTATTCGGTAGATGAAATGAAACAGTTGTTCCAAGTGGATTCATTGCGTTTTATCAGCGTTGAAGATTTCAAAAAATGTGTGCCTGAAACAAGTTGTTTAGCTTGTTGTACAGGTGAATATCCAGAAGATTTACAAGATTATAAAGATGAGGTAAAGGAGTAGAATATGGCAGAACATTATGCAGCAGCAGGCGTTAGTTTAGAGGCAGGATATAAATCTGTTGAATTGATCAAGGAGCATGTTAAAAAAACAATGCGTCCAGAAGTGTTAGGAGGACTTGGTGGTTTCTCTGGTGCTTTCTCATTATCCAAAATTAAAGATATGGAAGAGCCAGTATTACTTTCTGGTACAGATGGTTGTGGTACGAAAGTTAAACTTGCGATGGTCATGGATAAGCATGATACTATCGGTATTGATGCCGTAGCAATGTGTGTAAATGATATTGCATGTGCAGGTGGAGAACCATTATTTTTCTTGGACTATATCGCATGTGGAAAGAATGTTCCTGAAAAAATTGCAGATATTGTTAAGGGTGTGTCTGAGGGATGCCTACAATCTGAAGCCGCTTTGATTGGTGGAGAAACAGCTGAACATCCAGGTTTAATGCCAGAAGATGATTATGATTTAGCAGGCTTTGCCGTTGGTGTTTGTGATAAAAAAGATATGATCACTGGTAAAGACCTTAATGTAGGAGATGTATTAATTGGGTTACCTTCAACAGGTGTTCACAGTAATGGTTTTTCATTGGTTCGTAATGTATTTGATATTACAAAAGAATCTTTAAATACTTATTATGATGAGTTAGGGAAAACTTTGGGAGAAGCATTGTTAGCTCCTACAAAGATTTATGTAAAAGCATTAAAACATATTAAAGCCAATGGAATTACTTTAAAGGCTTGTAGCCACATTACAGGTGGTGGATTCTATGAAAACGTACCTCGTATGTTAAAAGAGGGTATGGGTGTTAAAATTGATACTAAAGCTTTTCCAAAGCCTCCAATCTTTGATTTGATCCAGAAAAATGGAAATATTTCAACAAAAGAAATGTATAACGTATTTAATATGGGACTTGGTTTTGTGATGGCTGTAGATCCAGCGGATGTTGAAAAGGTCCAAGCTGTATTAAATGAAATCAATGAGCCTAGCTATGTAGTTGGTAAAGTAACTGAAACAGGACAGGTAGATGTTCAATGGTAAATATTGCAGTATTTGCGAGTGGTTCGGGTACTAACTTTGAAACAATCTTGTCACATATTGAAGATGGTTCTTTACATGTGAATTGTGCTTGCTTGATAGCTGATAAAGAGAATGCGTATGCAAGAGTTCGTGCGCGCAATCATGGAGTAGAAGAGTTTTACTTTAATCCAAAGGGATATGATGGTAAAGCGGGTTATGAAGCGGCTATTTTAGAAGTATTAAAAGAAAAAAAGGTAGATTTGATTGTATTGAGTGGATATATGCGTTTTATTGGACACACTTTGTTGAGTGCTTATCCAAATCGCATTATCAATTTGCATCCAGCTTATTTACCTGAATTTCCAGGAGCTCATAGTATTGCGGATGCATATGAGGCAAAAGTAGCACAAACAGGAGTCACTGTTCATTTCGTAGATGAAGGTGTGGATACAGGACCTATCATTCGTCAGGAAAGAGTAGCAATCGATCCATCTTGGGATTTAGAAACATTAGAATCGCATGTACATGCGATGGAATATGATTTGTTCTGGCAAGTCATTGAACAAGTCGCAAAAAGTATTGAGGAGGAAAAAGAATGAAGCGAGCATTAGTGAGCGTATCTGATAAAACAGGTTTAGTTGAATTTGTACAGGGGCTAGTAGATTGTGGATATGAAATTATTTCTACTGGAGGAACAAAAAAAGCTTTAGAAGCAGCAGGAATCCATCCAATTGGGATTAGTGATGTCACTGGTTTTCCTGAAATAATGGATGGTCGTGTAAAAACTTTACATCCAAAAGTTCATGGTGCGTTGCTTTGTGTTCGTTCAAATCCAGATCATGTACGTCAATTAAAAGAATTAGGTATTGAGTATATTGATTTGGTTTGTGTGAATTTATATCCTTTCAAAGAAACAGTGTTAAAACCTGGTGTAACACACGAAGAAATTATTGAAAACATTGATATTGGTGGTCCAAGTATGCTTCGCAGTGCTTCTAAAAACTATCAAAGTATTCCAGTTCTTTGTGATCCAAAAGATTATGATAAGGTTCTTGATGAAATTAGAGAAAATCATGAAACAACATTAGAAACGCGTGAGCGTTTAGCTGCAAAAGTATTCCGTCATACAGCTCGTTATGATGCGATGATTGCTGATTATTTAACTAAGAAAACACATGAAGAATTCCCAGAAAGTATGACAATTACTTTTGATAAGGTTCAAGACTTGCGTTATGGTGAAAACCCTCATCAAAAAGCTGCTTTCTATAAGGGTATGAATCCTCAATATTCTTTGGCAAATGCAACTCAGCTTCATGGTAAAGAATTGTCTTACAACAATATTCAGGATGGCAATGCAGCTATTGAAATTTTAAAGGATTTTGAAGGTCAATATGCAGCTGTTGGTGTAAAACACATGAATCCATGTGGTGTTGGTATTGGTGAAAATATTGAAGCGGCTTGGGATAAAGCTTATGAAGCGGATTCAATTTCAATTTTTGGTGGTATTGTAGCTTTGAATGCAAAAATTGAAAAAGGATTAGCAGAAAAACTATCAAAGATTTTCTTGGAAATCATCATTGCTCCAGATTTTTCTGAGGAAGCATTGGAAATTTTAACTCGTAAGAAAAATATTCGATTAATGAAATTAGATACTAGCTTATCTGTTTCAAGTGCGCTAAAATATACAAATGTTAACGATGGTCTATTGGTTCAAGAAATGGATCAACATATAATTAACGAAGAAGATTTAAAATGTGTAACAAATCGTAAACCAACTGAAGAAGAAATCAAACAATTGTTGTTTGGATGGAAAGTTGTTAAACATGTAAAATCCAATGCGATTGTCTTAGCTAAGAATGATATGACAGTTGGCGTTGGTGCTGGACAAATGAATCGTGTTGGTGCTGCAAAGATTGCAATCGAACAAGCTGGAGAAAAAGCAAAGGGGTCAGTTTTAGCAAGTGATGCATTCTTCCCAATGCCAGATACTGTACAGGAAGCCATCAAAGCGGGTGTTACCGCAATCATTCAGCCAGGTGGATCAATCAAAGATCAACTTTCAATTGATGAGTGTAATGAACATGGTATAGCGATGGTATTTACAGGAGTTCGTCATTTTAAACATTAATATAAAAGAGTCTGAATAGGCTCTTTTTCATAGTTTGAAAGGGTCTATTTATGGATAAGAAAAATAAAATCGTAATCATTTCTTTATTATCTATTATATTAATTGCACTTTGTATGTTTGCTTCTGAAATAAATAGTACAAAAAAGAAGGCATTTACATCTGTGAGTGAAATAGAGGCAGATCAAAGTACGGAAGTAAAGAATGAAGATAACAGTAAATATATAGATATGGCTTTAGCAAAGGAAATTGAAGCATATTTCCAAGAAAATAACATTGATCATGAAAGTGTGTCATATTGTATTACGGATTTAAAACACAATATCAAATATAGTATGAATGAAAATGAGGAATTTATTGCGGCAAGTATATATAAGCTTCCATTGGCAATGTTATATTATGATAAAGTAAATAGTGGTGATTATACTATGGAATCGACTTTACCATATAGTGGATATATGCATGAGGATGCAGGAGTCATTAGTTCAAATTATGCGATTGGAAGTCAAATACCATTAAGTGAATTATTGGATGCATCAATTGTTTATTCGGATAATGATGCAGGTCATATATTGTTTGAAAATCTAGGCGGATGGAAAGAATATAAGGAAGCCATGACTAAGTATACAAGTTCAATTAGTGATAATTATTATTCGGAGGATAATGTTTCAACCGCAAATACAATGAATGATGTTATTACGTATTTATATGCTCATAAAGATGAGTATCAAGGATTGGTAGACAACATGAAAAAAGCAGAGCCGCAAAAATATTTAGATCGAGATATTCAACAGGGTATGCCTCAAAAATATGGTATGTATGATTATGCTTTGAATAGTGTCGGCTTTGTAGAATGCGAAACACCATATAGTATTGTTGTATTAACAAGTTTAGGTGATAAAGGGGAAGATGTAATGGCGAAAATAAATAGCATTGCATACGAACATTTTAAATAAGGTCGAAGGGGCCTTATTTTTTTCAATCGACTGTAAGCGCATACAGTAAAAAATATGAAAAAAATCAAAAAAACATTTGACGAAGTGAGAAGTATTTGGTAATATAGATGAGCACTGCTGAGGTGCACATGATCTTTGAAA
>URHY01000020.1 GCA_900547815.1 uncultured Solobacterium sp. | reverse complement strand
TTAAATTCTGTACACATGTTTCATTACCTCACTTACAGGTAAATTGTACAAGTCTATTTGACATTAATGATGTCTATATCCTGTTTTATTAAATGTGTCTTTTGCGATAAAAAATGCAGTACCTAAGTACCGCATATAAGCCTATTTTTCAACCCATTTCATCTTAACATCTTTTCCATGATGAGCTAATCCTATATAAATCACTTTTTCTTTTAAATCAAACGAGTAATTTTTAGATTGAATCTGTTCAATTGCTTCATTTGTTAGATTATCAAGATCGGATTCTAAATTTTTAGAAGTATCTTTTAAATATTTAAATTCCAATACAAAAGAAGTAGATTTACTATATTTTGCCTTTAATACAAGGTCAAAACGTCCTTTTCCAGCTTCCCTATTGCTTATAATTTCATAATCTCTAGATAAACATAAACACATCCCAAGCATCATCATATGATAGCTATTTTCATTCTTTAAATCATGATAACTAGGTAACATTAAGATGTTTTTATATTCTTTGATAAATTCATCCGGTTGTTCTTGAATCAAGAAACGTAATAGTCGATTTAATTGTCCTTCATTTAAGGAAAGATAATATTCAGTTAAATTTCTAAACTCTCTATTCACTTCCTGATTTGGAATTCGAATGCGATAGAAGCTATCCGTAATATCAATGGCTTTATCTATTGTTAAATATCCCGCATTCACAAATAATCCCCATAAATTTGGAGTGCTTTTCACTTCATAGAAGCTTGTTTGCGTATTGACTTGTGTATCTAAATATCCATTTTTGATTAAATCTTCATATTGATCTTTGTAATCTAAATCTGCATTCTTGATATTCTCTTTAATCATTGTATTTGCACTTGTATTGATCCAATATGGAATTAATTCTTTCTTTTGAGCGTAATTTAATATAGACCAAGGATTATATATATCAATACTTCCGATTTTGTATCCGTCATACATAGATTTAACATCATCATTTAAAGTTAAACCATACGTATTTAACAATTGATTAACTTCATCTGTATTAAACCCAAAATACTCACTATAAGCAGTATCGAGTACTGAATTCACATCTAAATTATTCAGATCACTAAAAATATTTTCTTTCGCAACTCTTTGAATTCCAGTAAGTAGTGCATATTTTAAACAATCCGATGTTTTTAAAGAATTATGAAGTAAACCTGATAATCCACCTCGTAATTCTTCATAGCAGTCATTCACGTGAGCTTCAATAAAAGGTGTATCGTATTCATCTATGAAAACCATGACTTGTTTATTATAGTAAGCATAGAGTCTTTCCATCAAGAATGATAATGCATCATTGATTCCACTTAAATTATTACTGTGAAAATCCATTAAATTAGATTCAATATAATCATGTTCTTTTTGATCGTATTTATTTAAATTTTTAAAAACATATTCATATTTTGCCCATTCGCTTAGAATTTGTTTTTTTATAGTTGTGATAATAGATTCTCTATCTCTTTTCGCATTCGCAAATGAAATAAAAATAGTAGGATATCGATTCATTTCGTTTATATAGTCAGAATTCATGATCACTGTATTTTCAAATATATATTTAGAATCTTTTGTCACATCAAAAAAAGAAGCCATCATAGACATGTTTAGAGTCTTTCCAAAACGCCTAGGACGCGTAATCAATGTGACTTTGCTTTTTCTTTCTAAAAATTCCTGAATCATATTGGTCTTATCAACAAAATAATAGTTATTATTTCTGAGTTCTTCAAAATTTGAAATGCCAATTGGAATTGCCTTCATCTATATCACCACCTATATAATTATATCAGAAATACGAAAAGACAGGAAAAAATTCCTGTCTTACTTTGTTTCAATACCTAATTCTTTTAATTGTGCTGCGTCTACTGGGCTTGGTGCCTGTGCCATTAAATCCGATGCACTTGCTGTTTTAGGGAATGCCACTACATCACGAATGTTATCTGTACCGGCTAGAATCATAGTCAAACGTTCTAGACCGATACCTACACCTCCATGAGGTGGAGTACCATATTGGAATGCATCCATAAACCAGCTGAATTTTTCATGCGCTTCTTCTAAAGTCATACCGATGGCTTCAAATACTTTTTCTTGAAGTTTTTGATCATGAATACGAATTGATCCAGATAATAACTCATAACCATTTAATACCAAGTCATAAGCTCTAGAATAACAATGTGCTGGATCGGACATCAATTTATCCACATCTTCTAAGTTAGGTGAAGTAAATGGGTGGTGAGCCGCTACATAACGATTTTCATTTTCATCATATTCAAACATTGGGAAATCTGTAACCCATAAAAATTCATATGCATCTTTGTTGATTAAATCTAAATCGTGACCTAATTTCACACGCAATGCACCTAAAGATGTTTGAGCCACTTTCTTTTTATCCGCTACAAAGAATACAATATCGTTTTCTTCAATATTTAACATCGTACGCAATGCTTCTTTTTCTGCATCAGATAATACTTTTGTGACACTACCCGCAAAACCTTCAGAAGTTAATTTTAAGTTGGCAAGGGCTTTTGCACCATACACCTTTACATAATCTTGTAGTTTATCTAATTGTTTTCTTGAGAACTTGTCAGCTCCATTTTTAACATTCATAGCTTGAATAATGCCACCTTCATTTAAACAGTTTTCAAACACCTTGAATTCAGTATTTGCGAAGACTTCACTTACATTGCATAAAGGCATGTCAAAGCGTAAATCTGGTTTATCTGAACCATATTTTTCCATACAAGTATCGTAAGGAATACGTTTAAATTCTGGTAAACCAATACCTTTGATATCTTTGAATATTTCTTTCATTAATCCTTCTGTCATTGACCAAATGTCTTCTTCATCCACAAAACTCATTTCAATATCGATCTGTGAGAATTCAGGTTGACGATCCGCACGTAAATCTTCATCTCTAAAACAACGTGCAATCTGGAAATAACGATCCATTCCACCAACCATCAATAGCTGTTTATATAATTGAGGAGATTGTGGAAGTGCATAGAATTCACCTTTACTAATACGACTAGGCACTAAATAGTCACGTGCTCCTTCTGGTGTAGAACGACATAAAATTGGTGTTTCAACTTCAGTAAATCCATATTTAGCTAAATAGTTACGAACTAATAAGGTAATACGGTTTCTTAAAATCAAATTCTTTTGAAGAACTGGTCTTCTTAAATCCAAATAACGATATTTTAAACGCGTATCCTCTAATGCATCTGTTTCATCTGCAATGATCATAGGTGTCGTAATGGCAGTATTCACAATTTTTACTTCACTAACTACAACTTCAATTTCACCAGTTTCAAGTTTAGGGTTTTTATCTTTTCTTTCTACAACAGTACCCTTTACTTGAAGTACATATTCATTACGTACATCACTAATTTGTGCTGCAATATCTTCATTGAATACTAACTGAGTAATTCCATAGCGATCTCTTAAATCGATAAAGACTAAAGCTCCAAAATTTCTACGTTTACTTACCCATCCACATAATGTGACTTCCTGATTTACATTTGTTAAACGCAATTCACCATTGTTGTGTGTTCTATACATTCTTATTCTCCTTCATGTTCGTGATGATGATGACTTTCTTCTTCTAATAAAGAGTCAACATAAGGTATCAAATCATTGACATCAATTGCTTCTTGTTCTTTATGCGCAATATTTTTTATTGTAACTTTCTTTTCTTCCAATTCGGATTTACCAATCAAAATTGCAAGTTTAGCCTTAGCACGATCAACCGCTTTGAATTGTGCTTTAAAGCTTCTGTCCATCATATCCATATCGCAACGATATCCATAAGCTCTAAGTTCAGTCAACACTTCAAATGCATATGTTCTAGCTTCTTTATCAAGACACATTACATAAGCATCTAATGCAGGTTTTTGTTCTAATTCAACCCCTTCAGCTTCTAATGCAATCAATAAACGCTCCATACCTAAGGCCCATCCAATACCACTCATGCCTTCTGGACCACCAAAGTATGAAATCAATCCATCATAACGTCCACCAGCTAAAACCGTAGATTGTGCTCCCATTTCTTTATTCATAGAAACAATTTCAAATACTGTGTGTGTATAGTAGTCTAATCCACGCACTAATTTATCATCTACTTCATAAGGAATTTCTAGTTTATCTAACAATTCACATACTGTATTGAAATATTTTTGACTTGCTTCATTTAAATAATCTGACATCTTAGGTGCATTTTTCATGCATTCATGATCATGATCGACTTTACAATCTAAAATACGTAGTGGGTTTTGTTCGTAACGACGTTTACAATCGCCACACAATTCATCTACATATGGTGCAAAATATTCTTTCAATGCACTTCGATAATTTGCACGAGACTCATCGTCACCTAATGTATTTAAACATACTTTAATATCATTTAATCCTAATGTTTTAAGAATTGAGAAAGCAAGTACAATAGTTTCAACATCGACATATGGACTTTTAACACCTAATGCCTCAACACCAAATTGATTAAAGATACGCATTCTTCCTTTTTGAGGACGTTCATGTCTTGACATAGGTCCCATATAATAAAATTTTGCAGGAAGATCTGGATTTGCGAACATCTTGTTTTCAACAAAGCTACGAACTACACCAGCTGTACCTTCTGGACGTAATGTTAATGATGTTTTTGAGTTTTCAAGTTTAAAAGTATACATTTCTTTGTTTACCATATCACTTGAATCGTTTTCTCTTTTGAAGACTTCTGTATGTTCAAAAATTGGTGTACGAATCTCATCATAATTGTACATGTAACAAAAGCTTCTTAATGTTTGTTCAAGAGCTTGCCATTTGTAAGATTCTATTCCAAATACATCCTGACAACCTCTAGGAATTTGATATGCCATGCGTTTTCCTCCTTTAAATAAACAAAAAAACGCCCTGATATAAGGACGTTTTAAACGCGGTACCACCTTATTTTATACGTAAAGTATACACCTCAAGTCTTAACGCGACCAACGGTTGGTTTTTGTCCAACTCCTCCAAAGTGTCCCAATAAGTATTCTACGAAAATTTTCACCAACCATTTTCTCTCTACAGTATATCCTTATCTTCTTCTTTTTCTTAGGAATAAACTATTCAGCTTCATCTAAATTTGAAACGTTATGATATACATTTTGTACATCGTCTACTTCATCTAGTAAAGTTACTAAACGTTTGAATAAAGTTAAATCTTCACCGTGAAGTTCAACTTCTTCGTTTGGAATCATCTTATCTTCTAAAACTTCAAATTTAACATCAGGAATCAATTTTTCAATAACAACTTTTGCGTCATCCAATTGAGTTGGATCTACAGTGATTGTCATATATCCTTCTTCGATTTCAATGTCATTTAATTCGATTTCTGCATCTAATAATGCATCCATCATAGCTTCTTCATTATCATATTGAATAACGATTACACCTAAGTGTTCATATCCAAATGATACAGATCCACCAACACCTAATTTAGAGTGTGATTTATTAAAACAAGCTCTTAAGTTAGCAATAGTACGGTTAGCGTTATCAGTTAAACAATCAATGATGATTGTAGATCCTGCACCCTGTCCAAATCCTTCATAACGTGCACTTGAATAACTTTCATCTGCACTACTTTTTGCCTTTTCGATAGCACGTTTGATTACGTCAGCAGGCACGTTGTTTGCCTTTGCACGATCAATTGCTTTCTTTAAAGTTTGGTTCATATCTGGATTTGGGTCACCGTTTTTTGCAGCAACTAAAATCTCTTTAGAATATCTAGAATAAATTTTTGCCTTCGCATTGGCAGTTTTCTGCATTGCAGCAGCACGTACCTCAAAATGTCTTCCCATAGATTTATCACCTTTCAATATATTTTTTACAGTTTATAATTATAACAGTCTAAACCAAATTATTCAACCTTGGCATAACGTTCAATAATCTTTTGAACCAATGGATTTCGGACTACATCACTATTTTCTAAATGAATAATTGAAATACCATCAATATGATCCAAGATTGTACAAGCCTGCATCAAGCCCGAATCCTTTTTCTTGATCAAATCAATTTGTGTAACATCTCCTGTTACAACCATCTTACAATTTTTACCCATTCGCGTTAAAAACATCTTCATTTGAGCACATGTCGCATTTTGAGCTTCATCCAAAATCACAACAGCATCATTCAATGTTCTTCCACGCATAAATGCTAAAGGCGCAATTTCAATCACTTGTTTTTCAACGTATTTTTCAACCGTTTCTAATCCAAGCATTTCATTTAGCGCATCATATAAAGGCCTCAAATAAGGGTCTACCTTTTCCTTCATATCACCTGGTAAAAAACCAAGTGACTCTCCTGCTTCAACAGCAGGACGCGTAAGAATGATTTTTTCAACACGCTCACTTTTTAGCATATTTACAGCATAAGCAACAGCTAAATATGTTTTTCCTGTACCCGCCACTCCTGTTGCAAATACAACTTCATTATGACGCATCGCATCACATAAAATGGCTTGTCCAATTGTTTTTGGATAAATCATCTTACCTGTCTTTGTTTTACATACAGCTTGTAGCTGATGTGCTTTAAAGTCTTTTAAACGATTCTTAAAAGCTAGTGAACAAATATAATTAACATCTTGATAGTTTAAACGATGTTGCGTATCAATAATTGAAAAGCAAGCATCAATGACTTCTTCTACTTTTTTAGTATCTAAAGAATCATTGACTTCAACCTTGATTTTTTGATCACGAATCATAAAAACAGACTTAAAGCATTTATTCAACATTTCCAAATTTGAATCTTGAAATCCTGCAAAAATCTGGATTTCCTCAAATGTTCTGTCGGAACAATCAAATTCTAAAAAAGACACAAATTTCCTCCTCAAGAAAAAAATCTGCATTAAAAATGCAGATTATTTACCTCTACGTGCTTTACGTGCAGCTTCAGATTTTAACTTTCTGCGTACACCTGGTTTTACGTAAAATTCTCTTTTGCGCGCCTCAGCAAGGGTGCCATTACGAGAAACCTGACGTTTAAATCTTCTTAAAGCGTCATCAAGTCCTTCGTTTTCTTTAAGAACTACTTTTGGCATATTCACAAACCTCCCTTCCCAAGATTAGCAAAAACATTATATCAAAAATTTCATATAATGCAAGCAAATTTATAAATTTTTAGGCTAAACTTGCCTGAATACACTCTTTAGCCGCTACATTATCACCAATCCAAGGAGCTCTTCCATTTTCGCGATAGATAAAGCTTTCATCTCCTTTACCAAGAAGTAAAACCGTATCTCCTTCTTGAGCAGAGCTAATTGCCTGATGAATAGCTTCATAACGATCTTGTACAAATACATGTGGAGTGTCCTTGATTCCAGACTTAATTTGTTCTGCAATTTCTTTTGGATCTTCATCACGAGGATCATCCTCAGTAACAATAATGTAGTCACAATATTTATCAGCTAATTCGCCAAATACTTTACGCTTATGTACATCACGCTTTCCTGCAGAACCAAATACCGCAATCAAACGATGACCTGGCATTGTGATGCTTCTTCCAAATTGCATCATCTTTTCCATTCCATCTGGAGTATGTGCAAAATCAACAATTACATTATATGATTGACCACAATCAACTCGTTCCATGCGACCTTCTACCTGGGCAATATGAGAACATTTTTCAATAATTTTTTCTAGTTCATAACCCGTTTCATTTAATGCAGCTACTGCAGCAAGTAAATTATAAACATTGAAATTACCAACTAAATTTGTCTTTACTGGATACATGTGACCTGAATAAACCAAATCAAATTGTGTACCACTAGAACTCATCTTAATGTTAATTGCACGATAATCTGCCTCTTTATTTACACCATAAGATATAACACGAGCTTTTGAACATTCCTTTAATGCTTCATATTTATCATCATCTTTATTCAATACAGAAACACCATTTTCTTTTACAAGATTTTTAAACAATAAACTCTTCGCTTCAAAATAGTTTTCCATGGTTCCATGAAAATCCAAATGATCATATGTTAAATTTGTAAAGATTGCACAATCAAATGAAATACCATCTACTCGATGTTGAGCTAATCCATGGCTTGAAACCTCTAATGCACAAGCTTTCATTCCAACACGAACCATATCGGCAAGCTTTGATTGCAGAAATAAAGCGTCTGGAGTTGTTAAATTTGGTTGTAATTCAATATCTCCATATTTAATCGCAATCGTGCCAATATAACCACAAGGTGTTTTATCATTGATAATATCACGAATAATATTTGTGATTGTTGATTTTCCATTTGTACCTGTTACACCATACATTGTCATTTTATCACTTGGTTTTGCATAGAAAATACGAGCAACTTTATTCATTGCATCATTAACATCTTCTACACGAATATAGATTGCACCAGGTGCCATATTCAATAATTCTTTAGAATGAACAATACATACGGCTCCATTTTTAATTGCAGAATCAATAAAGTCATGCCCATCATTAGTTAATCCTGGCAAGCAAAAATAAATGTTTCCAGGTCGAACAGTTCTAGAATCAAAACTTAATCCAGTAATATTTACAGTCGGTGCATTTTTAAATAGTTTGCTTAAACGCATACTCAATCCTTCTTTCCGTAGTACGTACCATCTTCAATACGATCCCATTCGAATGTGATTCTACCACTAATCTCTTTTTCACTCAATATTTTACAAGGATGATATTGATTTGTATAACCTGTGTAATAACCATCTTGTTTTCTTTCAATCAAAACTTGTACAGGATTAAAACGCTTCATATCTTTTTCTCTACATTGATTGGAAAGCTCAAGTAATCTTGATACACGTGCTTTCACAATTTTTCCATTAATTTCACCTTTTAAAGTACTAGCCTTTGTACCATTTCTCTTACTATATGGGAATACATGGAAGAAACTTAATTCTAAATCTTTTAGATTTTTATATGTTGTTTCAAATTCCTCGTCACTTTCTTGTACAAACCCTGCAATTACATCCGTAGAAATCGAAATATCAGGAATACAAGATCGAATATAATTAATTTTTTCTTTAAACTGCTCAATCGTATATGGTCGATTCATACGCTCGAGTGTTTCATTACAAGCCGATTGTACAGGAATATGTAAATGATGACACATACGAGGATTTTCTTTCATTAACGCAATCAATTCATCGCTGACTTCCGTAATTTCAATACTTGAAATACGATAATACACATATTCAGGTGTATTTTCTAACAAAGCTTTCATTAATTTAGCCAAATCATATTCTCCATCAAAATAACGACCTGTATGAATACCTGTTAAAACAATTTCAGTATGTCCTTTGTCGCATAGATCTTTTGCGATTTGAATAACCTCAACATGGTTTAAACTACGCTCTCTTCCACGCGCAAAAGGAATGGCACAATAAGAACAGAATTGATTACATCCATCTTGTACTTTTAAGAAAGCTCGATGCATTGATTCAAAACAATGTACAGGCATAGCTTCAAAGTCTTTGAATTGTGTAACTTCATTTACCACATCAATCTTTTTGTGTTCTTTCAATGCTTTTTGAATTAGATTAACTAATTCATTTTTTTGTTTGGCCCCAATCACAAGATCTGCATCCAATGCTTTTCTTTCATCTTCATTTGCAAACTGTACAAAGCAGCCTACGACAACACATAACGCGTTCGGATTCATTCTTTTGGCATAATGAATCTTTTGACGAGACTTACTTGCCGCTGTATTTGTTACGGTACATGTATTGATGATACAAATATCACAAGCTTCATCTGCTGATACTTGTTCATATCCTAATTCTTCTAATTGACCTGCATAATATTGCGATTCATATGCATTTACTTTACATCCAAGTGTTATAATTGAAAATTTCATTTATCTTATCCTTCCACATGATTCTGATATTCAATTGCACTCAATACATAACAAGCAGCCGTTTCTGCTCGCAAAATATTTTTTCCTAAAGAACAATTGTCATACCCAAAGTCATTTAATATTTGAATTTCACTTTCTTCAAATCCACCCTCAGGTCCAATACATACAGTAATGGATTGTGGATCGTCTTTTAAATAGTGAGCCATATGTTTTGAAGCATCACTTTCCTTTTCATAAGCCACTAGATTACATTCACTCTTAAAATTTGAAAGATCCTTTAATGATGTGACTGGCTCTAATTCAACTAACGTATTGCGGTTACATTGTTTTGTTGCCGCAAGTAAAATTTCATTCCAGCGAACAAGCTTCTTTTCTGCCTTTTTTTCATCTAACTTTACTATTGTATTCTTCGATACAAAAGGAACGATTTTACTTACACCAAGTTCACATGCCTTTTGAAGCATCCATTCAAATTTATCCTGTTTGATCAAAGCACAACATAATGTAATGGATTGATTTTCTTTAAAAACATCCACTTTTGAATCAATCATTAGATTTGGTTTATTCTCAACATGACCAAAGAACACCCCAGAATTTTTAGTAATGATTCGAATTTTTTCTTTTTGTGTCGTGCGAAGCACATCAAATATATGGTGAGCTTGTTTTGTGTCTAAACAAATCACATCATTCACCGAAATACTTTGATCTAAATAAACTTGTTTCATTATTTATTTTCGCCTTCCATAGCCAAACGATTCAATTGTTTGATTTCATATGGTTTTAAGCGACGATATTCTCCAGCTCTTAAATCCTTTACATCTAAAAACGCGAATTTAACTCTGTGCAAACGACGAACTTCATGACCTAATGCTAACATCATGTTCTTTACCTGGTGATTTTTACCTTCAGAAATTGTAAGTTCAAACTGTGTACGATTACGCGTTAAATCTTTTTGAAGTACAAATACTTTGGCTGGTTGATACTTTTCGCTTTTTGTCTTTAAACCTTTTCTTAATTGTTTAATATCCTCTTCAGTTAAAATGCCTTGAAGATTTACAACATATGTTTTTTCTAAATGATATCGAGGATGAATCATATGATTACAGAATTCACCATCATTTGTAAGTAATAAAACTCCTGAAGTATCATAATCCAATCGTCCTACAGAGAAGATTCTTTCATTTTTTGGCATATAGTCTAATACTGTTTTTCTTCCCTTGTCATCACTGCTTGTACATAAGCATCCTTTCGGTTTATTCATAATGTAGTACACTTTTTCTTCTTTTGAAATCATATTTCCATTGACTTCGATTATATCTTGATTTGATACTTTTGTACCTAATACATCACATACTTCACCATTAACTTTTACTTTACCATCTAAAATCAATTCCTCAGCTTTTCTTCTTGAACAAATACCTGCTTGCGCAATTACTTTTTGTAATCTTTCCATTGTTTATTCTCCTATTCTTCAAATAATTCTTCATTGTTGTTTTTGGTTTGAGGTAATTCCGGCAATTCTTTAAGGTCTTCTAATTGAAAGGCATCCAAGAATTCATCGGTTACACGATATAATAAAGGTTTCCCTATCGCATCTAAGCGATCTTTTGCTTCTATTAAGCCACGAGCCACCAATTTTTTCAACATCATTTCACAGTTCACGCCACGAATCTCTTCGATTTCAACACGTGTAATTGGTTGCTTATAAGCAATGATAGCCAAAGTTTCCATGGCAGCTTGGGAAAGCGTGGGTTGTTTATATTCTTCAAACAATTGTTTTCCATAAGGATATACAAATTCTTTTGTGACAAACTTGAAGCGATTCGCATATTCAACAAGCTCGATTCCTTTTGAATTACTTGCATATTCTTCTTTTAGTGTGCCAAGTAAAACACGTATATCATCCATATCTAAATTTTGTAAACCATGCATCATTTGTTCCATGGTCAAACCTTCTTCTCCGCTTAAAAATAGAAGGCCTTCTAATATTGCTTTCGCATTATCCATATTTATATATCCTCTCTTGCAACCCAGATCATCTGAGTTTCATCAATGGAATAAGTCATCCATTTATCATGTATTAAATCGAGTATTGATAGAAAAGTTACGATTACCATATGAAGATTTGTACAATCAGCACATAAATCTTTAAATGAAATCGAACCCATAAGATGTTTCATTCTATCTTTAATTTGAACTGCTCTTTCTTCAATTGATAATTCTTTAATTGTTACCTTTGTTTCATATGGTTGTAAAAGTTCCATACGGACAATGCAATGGCGCATGGCCTTCATTAAATCATAAGGCGATTGAGTTTCTAAAGTATCACTTTCAATGGGAATTTTCCATTCTTCAACTAGACTGGATACTGGACGTGAAAAATGCAGTTGTCTTTGATCATAATCTTCTTTAAGTGCAAGACTTACTTCCTTATATCGTTGATACTCTAATAAACGAGCTACCAATTGATCACGTTGATCTTCTTCATATTCTTCTTCTACTTCAACGGTTTCTCTTGGTAAAAGCTTTTTTGACTTATATGCGATAAGACTTGCAAGTTCTGACAAATATTCACTGGCAACTTCTAAATGCATATTTTGCATAGCATGAATATAATCAATATATTGTGTTGCTAAAACATTCATATCCAAGTCAAAAAGATCCAATTTATTTTCTTTGATTAAATGCAGCATTAAATCCAAAGGACCTTCAAACTGATCTAATGTTATTAAAAAATCCATATTATCACCCATAGTATTCATTATAACAAATTTTAAAAGTCTTTTCATCTGTTAAGACAAATGTTAGAATATCTAAGCAGGAGGTATGTCATGCGTAGAGCCATTCTCTTTTTAATTTTCGCATTATTTTTGGCCATGGTCATTCAGCCAAATCTAAATAAACAAATCAAAGAAAAATCAGAAATAGATGTTCCTGAACAAACCGATTCCACAATTATCACAAATGATAATGTATCAAATTCCCGTTGTAAATCAAAAGCCATTATATGTATTGATGCTAGTCATGGTGGTAGTGATAGTGGATATACAAGTGATGGACATATCAGTGAAAAAGAGCTTAATTTAACAATAGCCAAAAAAATTGGAGATAGTCTTGCTCATGTTGGATACAATGTTGTATACACACGTAGTGATGATTCTACACTTTCTACAGAAGAGAGAATAACTTCTTTGAATTCTCAAAAAGCAAATTATTTAATTTCGATTCAAATGAATTCTAGTTCCGATTCCCTATCGAAAGGATATTCGATTTTTACACAACCAAATGATAAGATGATTCAACTTGCCAAGGATCTTTCAAATACTATGAATTCCATCAACCTATCTCAATTTGAAGGTATCGATTCAGATCATTATGAAAATTTCCCGATTCTGTATGATAGCCAAATTCCATCCATTCTTTTAGAACTTGGTTATTTAAGCAATAGTGATGACTATACACAATTAACTGATGAAACTTACCAACAAAAAATTGCGGATGCGATTACACAAAGCTTTTTAGACAAAATCAATTAACACTCTTAGGAGTGTTTTTTTGTGTTATAATCAAGAAAAAAAGAGGTATTACATGAAAGAGAAGTTGATTTATAAGGGAATTATTTTTGATTTAGTTCAAAAAGACGTAAAAATCAAAGATAAAATATTTAAACGAGATATCATTCGTCATCCAGGTGGTGTAGGTGTCATTTGTATCATTGACAATAAAATCTTATTAGTTAGACAAGAGCGTCCCGCAATTGGAAAAGAAACACTTGAAATTCCGGCTGGTAAATTAGAATATGGTGAAAATCCAATGGAATGTGGACTTCGTGAATTGAATGAAGAAACAGGCATGGCTTGTGATAAATTAGAACTATTGCTAAGTTTTGTTTCAACACCTGGCTTTTGTGATGAAAGAATTTGGATCTATAAAGCCATCAATCCAAGAATTGCAGATGTGAAGCTTAGTTTAGATGAAGATGAAGAAATTGATACTTTATGGCTTGATTTAGAAACGGCTTATGAGTATACGAGAAATGGAAAAATCGATGATGGAAAGACTGTTATTGCGATTAGTCAAATGATGGCAGAAAGGAATTAAGATTATGAATTTTGTGGTGATTTCACCCAACTATCCAGAAAGTTACTGGATGTTTTGTAGGGGATTAAAAGAAAATGGAGCTACAGTATTGGCTATTGTAGATACGCCCTATAATCAGTTAAAGGAAGAATTAAAAACATATTGTGATGAGATATATGTAGTAAAAAGCTTTCATGATTATGAAGAAATGATAAAGGCATGTGGTTATTTTACTTTTAAATATGGAAAAATTGATTGGATTGAATCGAACAATGAAGCTTGGCTAGATTTAGATGCGCATCTTCGTGATGATTTTAATGTAAAAACAGGTTTTTCATTAGAAAGAATTGAAGAACTTCAATCGAAGTCACAAATGAAAAAATATTATAAAGAAGCCAATGTACCTGTTGCCGATTACACCTTGTTACATACTTTAAAAGATGGCTTGGAGTTTGCCAAAAAAGTTGGTTATCCGTTAGTTATGAAACCTGATCATGGTGTAGGTGCAAGTATGACTTACAAAATCATGAATGCAGAACAATTAGAATCTGTTTATATGCAGACAAAAGATCATGTTATGATTCTTGAACAATATATCGATGGAAATGTCTTTACTTTAGATGGTATTTGTGATGAAAATGGAGATATTCGTTATTTAAATAGTTTAGAATATGTCGGTAACTGCATGGATTCTGTGCTTTATCAACAAAGTATTGGCTGTTATACAACACTTGAAATCAGCGATGAATATCGTGACATTGTACAAAGAACGATTTATGCTTTTAAAATAAAGAATCGTTTCTTCCATTGTGAATTCTTCCGATTGAATCATGATATTAAAGGCCTTGGAGAAAAAGGTCGTGTCTTTGGCTTAGAAGTAAATTTCAGACCTCCAGGAGGATTCTGTCCAGATTTAATGAATTATGCAGGTGAACTTGATGTGTATCGTTTATGGGCTGAAATTATTTTGAAACAAAGAGCTTCCTACTCGAAACTTAGAAGATATTCAGCTGGTTTTGTGGGAAGAAGAAATTCCATTAAATATCGTTTTACAGTCAAAGAAATCCAAGAGATGTTTAAAGAAGAATTGATTGAAGTCTTGTATCTTCCTGAAGCTATTGCGGCCGCCATGGGTGATGTGGCAATCGTTGCTAAATTTACAAGTCCTTCAAGACGTGAAGAATTCTTTAAAACTGCATTATTAAGAAGGGACCGATTATGATAGTTGAAAAAGAGCTTTTTATGACAAAGCTCAATGAAAAAAGAAAAATATTTATCTATTTACCAAAAGACTATGATTTAACGAATAAACAATATCCTGTTTTATATACTTTTGATGGGCACAATCTCTTTTTAGATGAATATGCAACATATGGTAAAGCTATCCATATTCAAGAACATATTGAAAAACTAGGACTAGATCTAATCGTGGTTGGACAAGAATGTTCGCATACTGGAAACAATCGCCTAAAGGAATATGCACCCTACTCATTTTATGATCCAGAATACGGATCTTTTGAAGGCCAAGGTGATCTTACAATGCACTTTTTCATACATGAATTAAAACCTTTTATCGATGAAAACTATAGAACTAAAAGAACAAGAAAGAATACATTCATTGGTGGAAGCAGTTGTGGTGGTTTAATGTCTTTATATGCTTCCTATGCATATTCAAGTATTTATTCTAAGGCAATCGTTGTATCTCCTTATATCTTAGAAAGTATGGATGCGATATTGAATGATATAAACCATCAAAATATCCAAAAAAACACATCTATCTACCTATCTTGGGGTTCAAACGAAACAAGTTTGATGCATGAATTTGTTTGGCAAACAAAAGCTTGTACAAGTGTTGGTAACGCTTTATCAAAAAAAGGAGTTAAAGTCTTTTATAATGTCATTCCCGATGGAAGACATTGTGAAGAAGACTGGGAAAAAGAATGTGATACATTCCTTCCCTTTTTAGTTCAATGAATCGAAATGTAGTCATTCAAAAATTGAATTCTAATTCCAAACGCAAGATTGTAATCAGTGACATTCATGGAAATTTAGATCTTTATATTAAACTATTAAATAAGATCAAGTATCAACCAAATAAAGATTGTTTAATCCTTTTAGGTGACTTGATTGAAAAAGGTCCTAAAAATCTAGAAACACTTCATTACATAATGCTTCAAACAAAAACAGAAGATGTGCATTGTATTATGGGAAATTGTGACTTTATTGCGAAAAATGTTCTTTATTCATATCGTTTGGATTTTTTAAAACATGTTCTTAGCTTTCGTAAAGAAAGTTTAATTCATGAAATGGCAAAAAGTTTAAATATCGAAATCACTCAAAATAGTAATATGTCTGATGTTTGTCAGATTTTGAGAAAACATTACCTAGATGAACTATGCTTCTTAAATGATCTACCCCATGTATTAGAAGATGAAAAACATATCTATGTACATGCTGGCATTGAGAGTAATGAGAATTATGGAACAGACTTTAAACAAGTCATGACACATGCCTTCTTTTTAGAAACAAATACTATATTTAAAAAGAATGTGGTCGTTGGCCATATGCCTGTAACAGAGTATTGTACTCACATCGCATCTTTTGATCCAATCTATGATGCAAAACATAATATTTATAGTATTGATGGTGGTAATATGGTTAAATATGGCGGTCAATTAAATGCATTGATATTTGAAGAGAATAAAGTAGAGATGGATCGTTGTGATTTACTTTCCGAAAGAAAAGTGATTCATGATGTAAATTATCATACACAAATCCCCTTTTTTATTACATTTAATCATGGAGAAATTAAAGTTCTAGAAAAAAATTATATTCAATCAAAAGTATATTGCCCCTACAATCATAGAACCTTTTGGGTTGAAAATGAATTTGTGACAAAAGATTTAAAGGCGTATGATTATACAAATTATGAAATTCCATTAAAAAAAGGCGATACCGTAAAAGAGGTATTCGCCTATCAAGATAAAGTTCAAATCAAAAAGAATGGTATACTTGGCTGGACCTATCGTTCTAACCTAGAATAGTACTATTCTTTTTTTCGATGGCTTGTTCTAAGTAAGTAAATAGTTCGTTTACTTCGTCTTCACTTGTGTGCCAACTCGTTACAAAACGAATAACATAATGATCATCGCATTTTTCCCAAATCTCAAAATCAATGTTTTCACTTAAGAATTGGTATTGTTCTTTTGTGACATTCACAAAGATTTGATTTGTATCACTCTTCATAAATAAAGCATACCCTAATTCTTGAAGTCTTGATTGGATTTTTTGTGCTAAAACAACTGAATGTTTTGCGTATTTAAAGAAAGCATCATGCTCAAATAAACCTAAAAATTGAATACCAAGTAACCAACCTTTCGCAAGCATTGCGCCATTTTGTTTCATCACAAAACGGAAGTATGGTTTCAACTCGGGATTCGAGATTACAACAGCTTCTCCTATTAAAGCTCCATTTTTGGTACCTCCAATATAGAACACATCGCAAATATTGGCTAGATCATTTAAAGTATAATCCACTGTCGATAAAGCTACACCTAGTCTTGCACCATCCATCATTAAATATAAACCTAATTCATCACACACAGCACGAATTTCTTTTAATTCAGCCAATGTATAGACAGTTCCATATTCAGTGGCATTTGAAATATATACCATCTTTGGATATACCATGTGTTCATATGAAAGCATATGTGTATCAAAGACTTTGCGAATATCATTAGGATTGATCTTTCCTGCATAATTGTTTACCGGAATCACTTTATGTCCTACAGCTTCAATCGCTCCAGTTTCATGAGTTGCGATATGTCCTGTATCACAACTGATGACAGCTTCAAAAGGTTTTAAACAAGCTTTGATGATAGTTTGATTTGTAATGGTACCACCCACAATAAAGTGAACATCTACATCATAATCTGGAATATGTTTCTTTATGGCTTCTTTTGCGCTTTGACAAATTTCATCCATACCATATCCTGTAAAAGAATGGCCATTTGTAGTGTTCATATATTCCATGATTTCAGGAATACATCCTTGACCATAATCATTTCTAAAAAATAACATTTTAATCAACTCCTAGAACCATTGTAACATAAAAACAGGTCATATGACCTGTTTTAGTTTTTTATTCTTCTTTTAATCCCATGACTTCATCTGTGAATAGACGAGCATCCATAAGTTTTAAATCTTCAGCGATATATGGTTTGAATTCCATTTGGTCTAATACATCTTTTTGTAAATCTACACCTGGAGCAATTTCAATCAATGTTAATTTACCATCAATTAACTTAAATACAGCACGTTCAGTGATATACAAGACTTTTTGACCAGTTTCATTCGCATAATCAGCTGAGAATGTAACTTGTTCAATGTGATTTTTAAATTTCTTGATTTGACCTTCTTGAACAATCGTCAATTTACCATTACCAACAGTTTCTTTTAAACCTTTAGCTGTAAATGTTCCACAATAAACAACGACTGGTGAAGTTTGTGTAATATTGATAAATCCACCACATCCTGCAATTTTTGGTCCAAAACGAGAAACATTGATGTCACCTTTTGCATCACATTCTGCAAGTCCTAAGAAAGCTTGATCTAATCCACCACCATCATAGAAATCAAACTGATATGTCTGGTCAATGATTGCATCTGGGTTTGTACATGCACCAAAGGCAGTTCCGTTCATTGGAACTCCACCGATTCCTCCAGCTTCTACAGTCATCTTAAGTCCTGGAAGACCTTCTTCGTTGGCAACATTTGCGATACCTTCTGGCATACCAATTCCTAAGTTGATAACAGCCGATGGATCCAATTCCATTGCAGCACGACGACATACAACTTTACGAGCATTTAATGGCATTGGTTCTATTGAATCCACAGGTACACGAATTTCACCACAGAATGATGGGTTATATGGATCTGAATAAGTTTGCCAATGGTTTTCAGGTTGTGCAACTACGATAGCATCTACATAAATACCTGGAATCTTAACATCCATAGGTTTTAATGATCCACGTTCTACAATTTTTTCAACCTGAAGAATTACTTTACCACCACTGTTTTTAACAGCTTGGGCAATACTGATTGAATCTAGAGTCGCTGCTTCTTTACACATTGAGCAGTTTCCATCTTCATCCGCATATGTACCACGAATTAAAGCAATATCCAATGGGAATGATTTATAACGTAACCATTCTTCTCCATCCATATTGATTAATTCAACTAAGTCTTCTTTAGTGCGCTCATTCATTTTCGCACCTTCTAGACGTGGGTCAATAAATGTTTTCAAACCAATTTTAGTGATAACGCCTGGACGGTGTCCTGCGATTTCACGGAACATCAAACTGATGGTTCCAAGTGGTAAGTTATAGCCTTCTACTTTGTTTTCAAAAACTAATTTTTGGAAAGTAGGAATCAATCCCCAGTGACCACCAATGATTCTTTTTAACAATCCTTCATGACCCATATGATTCAAGCCAAGATCTGGTGTTCCATCACCTACACCGGCAGAGAACATAACTGTTAAATCTCTAGGATGTCCTGTTTCTAAGAAACTCTTTTCGATGGCAACACTTAGTTCTTGAGGGTGACCCATTCCAATAAATCCACCAACACCAATTTTGTCACCATCTTTGATCATGCTGATGGCTTCTTGGGCTGACATTACTTTTGACATTTAAATCATCCTTTCAAATTTATTATTTATTTTTAAATTCTTTTTCTTTTACTTTGTTTACGAAGCATTCCATACCATAAGTTTGATCTTCTGTTGCGAAGCAATCAGAGAAATCTTTAACTTCGATAGCGATAGCTGAATCCATATCTGTTTGAAGTCCAGCATTGATTGCCTTTTTAGCTTGAGCAACAGCAATTGGAGCATTTTTACAGATTCCGTTAGCCATCTTTAATGCAGTTGCCATTAAGTCTTCTTGAGGAACAACGGCATTTACTAATCCAATAGCCAATGCTTTATCTGCTTTGATGTTACGAGCTGTAAAGATCATTTCTTTAGCAATTCCAGCAGGTACTAAACGAGCTAAACGTTGAGTTCCACCAAAACCTGGAGTAATTCCTAATCCTACTTCTGGTTGTCCAAATACAGCATTTTCAGCTGCAATACGAATATCACAAGCCATGCTTAATTCGCATCCTCCACCTAATGCAAAACCATTAACTGCAGCAATTACTGGACAGTGTAAAGTTTCGATTTGACGGAAGATCTTGTTTCCATAAGCTCCATATTCAGCAGCTTCTTCTACAGTTTTGTCTTTCATTTCAGCAATATCTGCACCAGCAACGAAAGATTTGCTTCCAGCACCTGTGATAACTACACAATAAGTGTCTTTATCAGCTTCAACAGTGTTTACTGCTTCTTCTAAATCGTTTAATACAGCTGTTGATAATGCATTTAACGCTTTTTCACGATTGATTGTGATAATTGAAACGTGACCTTGTTTTTCTAATAATACGTTTTCCATGATTTTTCTCCTCTAATATTTAAATAAAAAGTGAAACAACGAGTGTTTCACTTTAGTTATTTCACTAGTTGTAGCTGTAGAATCCTTGTTTAGTTTTTTGACCTAATTTTCCAGCACGAACCATTTTCTTTAATAATGTACATGGACGATATTTTGAATCTCCAGTTTCAGAATATAATACTTCCATTACATCTAAAACGATGTCCAATCCAATTAAGTCACCCAAAGCCAATGGTCCCATTGGGTGGTTAGCTCCAAGTTTCATAGCTGTATCGATATCTTCAACACTAGCCAATCCTTCCTGGTAAATGAAGCAAGCTTCATTGATCATTGGAATCAAGATACGGTTAACAACAAATCCAGGTCCTTCAGCAACTTCTACTGGAGTTTTTCCTAATGATTTAGAGCATTCAATGATAGCTTCTTTAGTTTCAACTGGAGTATTTTCGCCAGAGATAACTTCAACTAATTTCATACGATCAGCTGGGTTAAAGAAGTGCATACCGATAACGTTGTGTTTGATTCCGTTAGCAATTTCAGTAACACTTAAACTTGAAGTGTTTGTTCCAAAAATGCAGTCTTCTTTACAGATTTCATCTAAAGTCTTAAATAAGTCTTTTTTGATTTCCATTTTTTCAAGAACAGCTTCTACGATCAAATCGCAATCAGCTAAATCTTTGTATTCACCAGCAGTTAAGTTAGCTTTGATACCTTCTGCTTTTTCAGCAGTAATTTTTTCACGAGATACTAGTTTATCTAATTTAGCACCAATTTTGTTGATTCCATTTTGTGCCCATTCGATTTTAATATCACATACAGTTACATTGTATCCAGCTGTAGCAAATGCATTGGCAATACCTTGCCCCATTGTTCCAGCACCAATAACACCTACATTTTTCATTTTAAATATGCTCCTTTTTATTATTCAGCTTTTGCAGCTTTAATTGATTCTACTAATAAAGGTAATACAGTTGCACAATCTCCAACGAATCCCATGTTAGAAATATTGAAGATTTCTGCTTGAGGATCACGGTTGATAGAGATGATCAAGTCTGATTTATCCATACCAGCACAGTGTTGTACAGCTCCAGAAATACCGCAAGCGATATATAATGAAGGACGTACAGTCTTACCTGTTTGACCTACCTGACGATCTTTGTCTAAGAATCCATCTTCAACAACGGCACGTGTACAACAAACTACACCACCTAATTCGTCAGCTACTTTTTGAAGTACATCTAAGCAATTTTCAGCACCACGACCAGCACCTACTAAAATATTAGCTTTAGTAATATCTACATCAGCTTTTACTTTTTCAATTACTTTTTCTACAAATACTTGAGGATCTGTAGTTTTCCATGATGGAGTAAATTCTTCAACTTCTCCAGTACGAGTTGTATCTACTGGAGCCAATTCGAATACTTTTGGTCTGATTGTAGCCATTTGTGGACGAGTGTCTTTACATACGATTGTACCGAATAAGTTACCACCGAATGTTGGACGAGTTACGTCTAATAATGATTCACCAGTTTCTTTAGCATATTCTAAGTCAACTTCAATTTTAGTAGCATCTGCAGTTAAACCAACATTTAAACGAGCAGCTACACGTGGTGCTAAGTCACGTCCTAAAGGAGTTGCACCAGTTAACATTGAATCTGGTTTGTGAGCTAAAACAACTTGTGTTAAAGCATCTGCATAGAATTGAGTTGAATAATCTTTTAATAAAGTATCATCAACAACGATTACTTTATCAGCTCCATGACTAATAACTTCTTGAGCTTTTTCTTTTACATTTTCTCCAAGCAATACACCAACTACTTTGTATCCAAATTCAGGGATAGAAGCAACTAGTTTTCTTGCTTCTGAAATAAGTTCATAACTTACTTCTGCAATGTTTCCGTTTTCTTGTTCAACGAAAACGAAGATATCTTTATATTCTTCAAATCGAGCCATTCTACTTCATCCTCCCTACTTTGTAATGATTTGCTTTTCTTTCAAAGTCTTAGCAATCATATCTGCAGTTTCCTGCTCAGACAATGTGAATACTTCTGTTTTGTCAGTAACATCTTTTGTGAAAGTAGTTTTAACGGATGTAGGAGAACCTTTGAAACCAACTGTTTCAGGATCGATTCCTAATTCAGCATTTGTTAAAACTTCAATCTTGTCTTCTTTACATAAGTCAACGATGTTGTCACATTGCATGTAACGAGGTTTGTTCATTCCAGATAGTGTTGTGATAACACATGGCAACTTAGCAGTTACGATTTGTTCAACATCTTCTAATGAACGTTTAACAGTAATTGAATCTTCTTTTACTTCTAAGATTTCATCTACATAAGTAACTTGAGGAATATCCAAACGTTCTGCAGTTTGAGGTCCTACCTGAGCAGTATCACCATCGATAGCTTGACGACCAGCAATAACTAAGTCGAATCCTACTTTTTTCAAAGCAGCAGCTAAAGCAATACTTGTAGCACATGTATCAGATCCACCTAATACACGGTCTGTTAATAAAACACCTTTGTCAGCACCCATAGCAACGCCTTCTTTTAACATTTCAGCAGCTTTAGGTAATCCCATTGTCATTACAACAACTTCAGTGTCAGGGTTTTTGTCTTTTAATTCCAATGCAGCTTCCAAACCAGCTAAATCATCAGGGTTTGTGATTGCAGGAACACCGTCACGAATTAACGCACCAGTTTTTTTATCAACTGTGATTTCAGTTGAATCCGGAACTTGTTTTTCTAAAACAACGATTTTCATTTTCAACACCAATTCCTTTCTTACTTCAACATTGCGCCAGAGATGACCATACGTTGTACTTCTGAAGTACCTTCGTAGATTTCAGTGATCTTAGCATCTCTAAACATTCTTTCTACTGGTAAATCACGAGTATATCCGTATCCACCTAATAATTGGATAGCCTTAGTTGTAATTTCCATAGCTGTTTCAGCAGCAAATAATTTTGCTTCAGCAGCTAATTGAGTATAAGGACGACCTTCTTGTTTAGCAGTAGCTGCAGAGTATACTAACCAACGAGCTGCATCTGTTTTTGTTTGCATATCAGCTAATTGGAATTGAGTATTTTGGAATTTAGCGATTGGACGACCAAATTGTTTACGTTGTTTTACATAAGCAACAGCTTCGTCGATTGCACCTTGAGCAATTCCTAGTGCTTGAGCAGCGATACCAATACGTCCACCATCAAGTGTCTGCATGGCAATTTTGAATCCCATACCTTCTTTTCCTAATAAGTTTTCTTTTGGAACACGTACATTGTTGAAAATTAATTCACATGTAGCAGATCCACGAATACCTAATTTCTTTTCGTGAAGACCAAATGTAAATCCTGGAGTTCCTTTTTCAAGAATGAAAGCAGAAATTCCACGAGTACCTTTTGTTTTGTCTGTCATGGCAAAAATTACATATACATCTGCTTCTCCAGCGTTTGTAATGAAAATTTTTGTACCATTGATAACATATTCATCACCATCTAATACAGCTGTAGTTTGTTGTCCAGCAGCATCTGTACCAGCGTTTGGTTCAGTTAAACCAAATGCAGCCAATTTCTTACCTGTACATAAATCTGTTAAGAATCTTTGTTTTTGTTCTTCAGTACCAAATTGAGCAATTGGCCAAGTACCTAATGAAGTGTGAGCTGATAAAACTACACCACTTGTAGCACATGTTTTAGACAATTCTTCAATTGCTAAAATGTAGCATAAATAATCTGCGCCAGCTCCTCCATATTCGCGAGAATAAGGAATACCAAGCATCTTAGCTTGACGCATCACTTCTACAGACTCCTTAGGGAATCTTTCGTTTTCGTCAACATCCGCTGCGTTTTCTTTTACTTCGTTTTGCGCAACTTCTCTGAACAACTTTTGCATCATTAATTGTTGTTCTGTTAAATTGAAATCCATAAATGAAGTTCTCCTTTCCAGTTTTTTTGAACTATTCGAATTAGGACATCGATAGCATGAGAAAGTATGTTAAACTTTTCACACAGTCATATTTTACATACTTTCTTTCACCTCGTCAATGATTTTGTTAATATTTTAACAAATTGTTTCTAATGTCCTATCTTATTAGTATATATTAAGTATTTTTAACATGTGAAATTTTAAACAAGTGGTTGACATCACCTATTTAAAGGGCTAGACTAAGCATGTAAAAGTTAATCTCGATTAGGAGTAGAAAGTAGGTATACAAATGAGAAAAGCTTATATTGTTGCTGCTAAACGTAGTGCAATTGGTACTTTTTTAGGAAGTTTAACAGATGTAGATTTAGCTACTGTCGGAGCAACTGTTTTAAAAGAAACTATTAAACAGGCAAATATTGATCCAGCAAACTTAGATGAAGTTATTATTGGTAACGTAATTGCTGCAGGTTTAGGACAAAATATTGCTCGTCACGTTGCTTTTGATGCAGGAATCCCTGTTGAAGTATGTGCGCAATCAATCAATATGTTATGTGGTTCTGGTTTAAAAGCCGTTATGGAAGCTACACTTCGTATTCAAGCAAACTTTGGTGACTTATATGTTGCAGGTGGTGTTGAATCAATGACTCGTGCTCCATTTATGTTGAGCTACAAAAACCGTACAGGAACTAAGATGGGAGATCAAAAATTAGTAGACGCTATGTTACACGATGGTTTAACAGATGCAATGTATGGAATTCACATGGGATGTACAGCTGACAACATCGCTAAAAAATATAACATTTCTCGTGAAGCACAAGATGAATTCGCATTTGCTTCTCAAGAAAAAGCTTTGGCTGCTATTGCTGCAGGTAAATTCAAAGATGAAATCGTTCCTATTACTTATAAGACTCGTAAAGGTGAAGTTGTATTCGATACAGATGAACACCCTCGTAAAACAAGCTTAGAAAAATTAGCTAAATTACGTCCAGCCTTCAATGCTGACGGAACAGTAACTGCAGGTAATGCATCTGGTATTAATGATGGTGCATCATTTACTATCGTTGCTAGTGAAGATGCTGTTAAGAAATATAACTTAACTCCAATTGCTGAAGTTATCGGATTTGGACAAGGTGGAGTTGACCCACGAGTTATGGGACTTGGTCCAACACCAGCTATCTTAAATGCATTGAAATATGCAGATCTTAAAATTGAAGATCTTGACTTAGTTGAATTGAATGAAGCATTTGCTGCTCAATCATTAGGTGTTATCCACGAATTAGAAGAAGCTACAGGTATGGATCGCGAAGCATTCTTAGCTAAGACAAACGTAAATGGTGGTGCAATTGCATTAGGTCACCCAGTTGGTGCTAGTGGAAACCGTATCTTAGTTTCATTATTATATGAAATGCAAAAACGTAAATCAAAAATCGGTCTTGCTTCCCTATGTATTGGTGGAGGACAAGGTGCCGCTGTTATCGTAAAAATGTGCGATTAATCAATAAGGAGACGCGTTCTCCTTATTTCTTAAGATTCACTTGTGAATTTTTTAATTTGTGATTGATTTTAATCAATCACTATGATAAAGTTTAAAAGGTAAGTAACTTATTAGTCTTACATGGAGGAATATTAATATGACAAAAAAAGTAGTTTTAGCAGGTGCATGTCGTACTGCTATTGGTAAAATGGGTGGAGCTTTAAGTAACACTCCAGCTGCTGATTTAGGTGCTATCGTTATTAAAGAAGCATTGAATCGTGCAGGTGTAAAACCTGAACAAGTTGACGAAGTATTAATGGGATGCGTTATCCAAGCTGCACAAGGACAAAACGTAGCTCGTCAAGCTAGTATCAAAGCTGGTCTACCAATTGAAGTTCCTGCCGTAACATTAAACGTTGTTTGTGGATCTGGTTTAAACTGTGTTAACCAAGCTGCTGCAATGATCAAAGCTGGACAAGCTGATATCGTTGTTGCTGGTGGTATGGAAAATATGTCAATGGCACCATATGCTATGACTAAAGCACGTTTTGGTTACCGTATGAACAACGCTACTATCGTCGATACAATGGTAAACGATGCATTAACTGATGCATTCAACCACTACCACATGATGATTACTGCTGAAAACATCTGTGATCGTTGGAACTTAACTCGTGAAGAATTAGATGAATTCTCAGCTAACTCTCAACAAAAAGCAGAAAAAGCTATGGCTGAACACAAATTCGATGATGAAATCGTACCAGTTCCAGTTAAAGTTAAAAAACAAATCGTTGAATTCAAAGTGGATGAAGGACCTCGTCCAGGAACAACTGTTGAAACATTGGCAAAATTACGTTGCTGCTCTGGTAAAGAAGGCGGAATGGTAACTGCTGGTAATGCTTCAGGTATCAATGATGGTGCTGCTGCAATCGTCGTTATGAGCGAAGAAAAAGCAAAAGAATTAGGTGTTACACCAATGGCTACTTGGGTACAAGGTGCATTAGCTGGTGTTGAACCAGAAATTATGGGTATTGGACCTGTGGCTGCTACTCGTAAAGTTATGGAAAAAACTGGATTAACAGTTGATGATATGGACTTGATCGAAGCTAACGAAGCATTCGCTGCACAATCTGTAGCTGTTGCTAAAGAATTAGGATTCGATATGAGTAAAGTTAACGTTAACGGTGGAGCCGTTGCATTAGGACACCCTGTTGGAGCTAGTGGATGCCGTATTTTAGTTACATTACTTCACGAAATGCAAAAACGTGATGCTAAGAAAGGTTTAGCTACACTTTGCATCGGTGGTGGTATGGGTTGTGCTACTATCGTAGAACGTGATTAATTTATATATGATGACTAACTATACTACTTCTAAAAAGAGATTCAGACAAAACTGAATCTCTTCTTTTTTTCTTACTTTTTACAATTCAACAATTTTTTTGTTATAATCAATTTAAAGGAGTTACTATAACTATGAACACAAATTTAAATCGAATATTATTTATTTTCGCAGGGATATGTTTTATATTCGTATATTTCTCAACAAAGAATTTTACTTATCTACCATTAGGACTCTGTTGCTTAATACTATCGACAAACAAAAAAAGAGAAGACCACTAAGTCCAATGTCATTAAGTTAAGCTAACGGGATAGTGACAGTGATAAATTCTTATTAAGTTAAGCCTGGATACAATTCTATATCCAGGTCTTT
>URHY01000019.1 GCA_900547815.1 uncultured Solobacterium sp. | reverse complement strand
ATTCACTAGCTTGCATAGGATCATTTCCTTTACCACCAGATTCCTGCATCATAATTGCTTGAAGTAAAGATACATGATCTTCTATATCGTATTCTATTGCATGCAAATTTTGGTTGAATGGTGCAGAGATTCCGATAAAAGTGGTGCAGTGGTTTTGGAATAATGGCACATCGTTTACGGTAGTAATGTTTTATTAAAGAGAATTGGTTCTTCTTCCTTTAATGCCTTCATTTGTTTAAACATAATATTTAAGAATTGTTTTTTTACTTGATCATTGACTAGTACTTCCACCGGTTGATCCAAGATATCTTTGTAGTGTTTAGATGGAACAACAGTAGGCTGTTTCGTATCTGGATTAATGTAGGAACAAGTCATGCGACTGATATTGTCACAGACTTCTTTGATTTTCATTTTTTGAAATAAATCAAATTGTTTGTTCAAATTGAATCATCTCCTTTCTTGAAATTTGAGTAATAAAAAAACGAGCTGTTGCTCGTCATAATTACAATTCCTTCTTTTTTATGGGTTTTAAATAATTCTTTTTTAAAGTTCTTTTATCTTCGAAAAAAGCTTTTTCTGATTTTGAAAGAGTATGATTTTCTAATTTTAATTCAGTTAGCTTTAATGTACAAATTAAATCAGCTACTTGAAACAATCGATATTGTGATGGAATTACTTTTCTAAATTCTACGTTTTCTAATAAAGCATTAAAAACAGAAGAGAGAACACTGGTTACTTCCACTTGCCCATTATCATAATATATTTTCACAACATCGAAACTATAAAATAAATCCATATTTTCGCGAATTAGCGAGGATAATTGTTTACTTAATTTACCCGTGGCTTCGATAGAATCCTTTATATTCTTCTTCTGAACGAATAATTGGACCTGCATGGACACAGTGATTAGATAAGTTTAAATAAGCTAATTCATCATTAAAATGTGATAAATCAAATTGAATATCATTACTTTGGTTGTGAAAAACTAAGGAAATAATATAGTAAGGAGCATGATAATCATATTCCCCAAAATCTCCAGATTCATCGACGAAAACACTTAATTCCATTACGCACCCTCAACTATCCAAAAGAAATGGCGGGTGTCTTACCCGCCTTTGTGTGGACCCGGGTCTTTCGACCAGCCCTAGCTTTTAAAAGCCTCTTTACACTTTTATTATAGCTAAACAAGACTTTAAAATCAAACTTTTTTCATTTCTTGTAATTCTTCATTTACATCTTTGTATTTTGTTGGATGTTGATCTATGCAGTGATATTTATTCTTTAAACGATTCATCATATAAGTAGTAACACTCGTGCCAACTTCATCATTGTCTAGATGAAATACAATTGTTTTAATGTTTGGATTTCTGCTTAAAAATGATTTTAAAGATATAGGAATATCACCATTTGCTTGATTATTTGCACCGGCTAAAGATCAATAGCTGCTTCAAATACATGAAGTTCATCACTATTGGTGTTTGTGTAAGAAAAGCTGAAAGCTTTATTACTTCCTGCATGATTTAAATATAAACAAAATTGATAAGAACAAGTGTATTCATGAATTTGAGAAACAGTATAAAAATCAAAATGAAACGATTGAATATATCCAAATGAATCAGATCAAAGTCATGAACAGTGGAATTAAGGTAAATTAAATACATGTTAAAATGGGAGATTGACTATGCTTCCATGTAGAGATACAGAAAACAATCGCTAATGTGCTAAATGTAGTGCTTGATTGTAGAGTTCACTGTTCCAACAGAAAGATAGGAATCCAAATAATGTACGATTTCTGCATAATGTTGTCAGTTAAGAACCTTCATTGCTTGCGGTGAGGATGATTTTATCTTGCTGTTCTATCGAAAGTAGTGTTTTCCTTAGTTCAAGCATTTTTTCATTTTCGACAATAATTAAATCATTCTTGTTAGAAATTTGGTGGATATTTATGATAATACACCGTTATATTCATTCTTTTAGAATAAAAAGATTATTCATCTTAAAGATTAAATTTTGTCATTTAATGCATTACCCATTATAATTGACCTATGAGAATTGCAGTATTAGAAGATAGTTTGATTCAACAAAAAAGAATACGAAATCTATTAGATTTAAATCATAGACTTTGTTTCTTTTGCACAGTTGAAGAATATATGGAATCCAATTTCTATTTTGATTTATTGTTGCTAGATATTGAATTAGGAAGTCAAAATGGCATTGAATTTATAAAAAAACATCCAGATAAACAACGCTTTATTGTATATGTAAGTAGTCATAGTGAATCTATGGCCGATACATTTGATACAAACGTCTTAGGATTTGTTACGAAAAATCGAATAGAAGAAGCCTTAGTCAAAAAGGTAAATCAGGTAGAAAATCGTATTCATCAATTAGAGAAGATTGAACTGAATTTACCGTATGAGACAAGGTATGTGTATAGGGATGATATTCTGTATTTTAAAATTGAAAATGGCGTCTTCGTCTTATTGAAAGATGGAACGAAATTATCTTTAGTGAATGAAACACTAAAGGAAATAGAAGCAACGCTATCGGATTCTTTTGCTCGAGTAAATAATAATGTGCTTATTAATTTTTCTAAAGTGGATCATTTGGATGTAAAGAATCATAAAATCATTATGTTAAATGGTACGATTATTTCAGTGAGTGTTCGAAGATGGAAAAAGGTAAAAGAACACTATATTCAGATGAGGACAAGCATATGAATATTCTAATGAACAGTATGTATTATGTTTGCGAACAATGTTTCTATTTAAAAATAACGAAGAATTCACTATATCCAAAATGCATTCTTTCATTCTTGTTAAATGGTTTATGTGTATTTTTGACCAGTGAATATATACATATAAACTGGCTATCTGTATTTCTACAATTGTTGATTCCCATTCTATGTTTGAATGTTTCTACAAAAGAATATCATATATTAGAATCTGTCATTTCAAATTTGATTGTTGTCTTATTGCAAACAATGAATATCCTTCTATTCCGTTCTTTAACTATAGAATATTATGCATTTTCAACAATACTCACAATCGTTGGATGTGCAATCTTTTATCAAATCTTTAAATATGAAAGTTTAGAATTTAGTGAGAATATGCAATACGGTGTTTCTATAATTCTATTTATATTTAGCTATCTTTATATGTTGTTGATGACAAACTTGTTTTCTAAAACAGAATTTACATATATGTATTTTATAAAGAACAGCCAAATCTATGTATTTATGTTTACCATATTTGTTCTTGTGTTATTAAGTGTAGCTATCATTGTTTTTTCTAGAATACGCTCAAAATTAGAAATTGAGATGTATCGAAATTTTATTGAACTATCCAGTCATTATACAGAACAAATGATTCATGAACAGGCGGGAATCAAGGAGTTGATTCACGATATGCGAAATTCTTTGGATGATATAAAGCATTTATCTCAAAACAAAAGATATGAAGAATTAGAAAGTGAAATAAATAGAGAGTTAGTAAAATATGGAAAGTTATATCCCAATTCTATATGCATAAATCCATATTTGGATGTGATCCTACAAAACTTTATTCAAGAACACAAATTGAATTATGATATACAGATACATGTTCCTAAAAGAATCGATTCTATGGATACACAAGATTTAACAACACTACTCACATGTGTATTAGACAATAGCTTAGTTAAAGAAAATGAGACTTTCATGTTTCATATGAATCTAAAGGAGAAAGAGCTAATTTTGCATGTTCAATATCCTTTGGACATAAAGAATATGACGTCTTCAAATAAATCCATACTGAATATCATTTTGAATAAGTATCATGGAACAAAAATTATGGATTCAAAAGATATGAAAATCATCTTATTTATCGAATAATCGAAATCAATTGACGGTTATTCGATTTTTTTAATGCTTCTTTTCCTTATGTGTATTAATAAATAAAAGGAGTGGATGAATTGTGATTAAAATACAGAATCTAAAGAAAGTGTATAAAGATTGTGTGGCACTTGATGCAGTTTCTATGCACATAAGAAAGGGGGAATTTGTTGCGATTATTGGAGCAAGCGGAAGTGGAAAAACTACCATGCTCAATATTATTGGCGGTTTAGATACAGATTATATGGGAAGTTGTGTAGTTCGAAATAAAGAGATGTCTTCTTTATCGGATGTAGAGTGTTGTACATTAAGAAGTCGATACATTAGTTATGTATATCAATTTTTTAATCTGATTTCTTTTTTGACAGTGAAAGAAAATGTGTGCTTGGCAAGTCAAATTAAAGGGAAAAAAGTAGATGAAAAAGAATTGAATCAAGTATTGAAATTGCTAGGGTTAGAGCATAAAAAAGATCGTTTTGCGAATGAATTGTCTGGAGGTCAACAACAGCGCGTTGCGATTGCTAGAGCAATTCTTGCACATACAGATATTATACTGGCCGATGAGCCAACGGGAAATTTGGATGGTGAGAATGCAAAAAATGTGATGGACATTTTAAAAGCGTTGAATAAAGAGGGGAAAACAATTGTATTGGTTACGCACGATTTAAAAATCGCCAATTATGCAGATCGAATCATTCGTTTAGAACAGGGAAAGATTGTATGAATATAGTCAAAAAATATAGAAGTCGCAATAAGAAAAGCTATGTTTTATTATTCAGTATTCTGTTTTTATGTACATTTCTTTTAACTTCTCTTTTTGTAGTAAAAGACTCTTATGATTTATATCGAATCAATGCAGCCAAAAGTTTTTATGGGGATTATGATGTGAAATATACAACTTTTGCGTATACACAAAATAAAGAATATACAGATACATACCTAGATAGTTTAAGTTATGAAACACTAATGCCCTATGCGTATAAAGGTACTTTTGATTCTTTGGTTTCAACCACAAATTTTAGTGTCTATCCAATACGTTTGATAGAAGGAAAGTATCCTAAATCTAATGAAGTGTTAATTCATAAAAAGTATCAGAATAAATATAAGGTGCAGGATACAATAAAATTATATTCGGATCAGAAGTCTAAAGAATATACGATTAGTGGTGTATATGAAAATCTAAATAATCAGCTCGTCAATTATAGTTTTTATACAGCCACGAATTCAAAAAAGGATGCGATGTATGTCTATGCGAATTTAAAAGATAAATCGGCAATCGCAACACTACCCGTACAGGATTATGAATTGAATTCGGATATGGTGGTTGCCAAATATCATTTGAATGTTGAATATGAAAATATTTTTAAATTTCTGATCCTGTTTATGAGTGTATGTTGTTTCTTGTTTGTATATAGCGTTTTATCTGTACACTTAAAGAAAAAGAAAGCTTTTTATGATCAACTCTATATATTGGGAATGAATAAAAAGAAAATTCGTTTGTATATGATTAAGGAATATACCTTATTCTTTGTAGGAATTGAGTGTATGGGAATCGGATTTACATTATTATTGTGGGGTTTGTTTTTAAAATGGATTCAAATGAATCTTCCATTTAGTTTACATATATCAAAATATCATCTATGTATTTTATTATTGATTTTATTTGTACAATATATATTTGCATTTGGATTGAGTTTAGTACGATCTAAACATTATTTCTTTAGAAAATTAAATATTTCTAATCTATCTATTGTTGAAACAATGAGAAATGGAAATGGTCTGTTTATTGCACTGATTGTTGCGATGAGTTCGATGTTTATGTGTGTATCCATGCAGTCATTAACATCTTGGATTCAAACAAATCAACAAGAAGTACAGTATGAACATGATGTGAGTGCCACATTTAATATATTTGATCATACATTGATTCCTGAATTTATTGAGGAATCAAAAGAAATTCTTAAGTCATATGAGCATGAATTTAACTATAATATTCAATGTGATGCAAATATAAATAATGAACAAATAGAAACCAAAATCACAAATGAATATAATGATTTTGCCTTAAGTAATTCATATGAAGATAGTGTAAGATTGCATCTGTATAAACAAGGTGGAGAATTAATTGATGTACTCGATCTATCTGTAGAAGAACATATAAATAGTGGGGATAATAAAGTTTTGTATATTCCTGAATCAAAAGTAATGGAATGGTTAAATGCATATCCAGATACATTTATTACGGGCGATTTGTGGGTAAATACTAAACAATCAGCATTACTAAAAAAGAAGCTTGATCATATCCAATTGTCTAGAAGAGATGATTTCTATGTAGTTGATAATAAAACGGACGCAAAGAGTCTTGGTGAAATCATGAATAAGTGTCAAAAAATAGTTCAGTTCTATCAATTTGTATTGATGATCACTTCGATTGTGATCGTATATATGCAGTTGTATCAACATTTCTACTCACATAAGAATGAGTATGATCTGCTGCATACCATTGGCATGTCGTATAAAAGAATTCGTAGGATGTATACAGTAAAATTATTAGTTTTTATAACAATATTGGATGTGATTGTATTGTTGATTACTCGAACAATTCAAATGGAAATATTAGTTTTATATTTAATTGGAAGTCTAATACTCTGTACTTTATTTACCAAATTGATTTTCTATCGTATATACAAGTAGTGGATTTAAAATGATTTAGTAAATGTCAAAAAGCCCTTGTTTTAAGGGCTTTTCTGATCATATGTCCAATTCAATGTGCTACACAGTGTGTAGCATTTTTAAACAATTAAAATAACAATGATAAGTAATCTTGTCTTGAATCAAGTATTCTGATAATCTCGATATTATCATTTTTGATACTGTAAAATACAAGTTGTTTAGATATGACTAGATAACGTAATGAAGTATCTACATTAAACCGATCCGACATTTTTGGGCCTAAATAAGGGTTGTCCTTTAATAAAGCAATCGTATTTACAAGGGTACTTTTTAATTTTTGTGCAGCTTGTTCGTTGTTAAATCGACTAATAATATAGTTTTCAGTGTTTAAAAGATCATCAATAGCTGTCTTCTTGTAAATAATTTGCATATTATAAACCTAATATTTTTTCAGCTTCTTCTTCAGAATAAGATTCAGTACAATTCATACCAATTTCTAATTCTTTCATGAGTTTAGTTAAAGCTTTGGCTTTCATGTTTTCAGCATTATCTTCAGTTACAGAAAATGGAAAGCCTCCAGTATTTAATGCTTGTTGAAAAAATACATTAACCGCATCTGTTAAAGTTAAGCCGTTTTTCGCAAAAACTTCTTCTAATTCATTCTTTATTTCTGAATTTATACGAATTCTAAATACATCATCTTTTTGAGCATTGATTACGTTACGCATAATTAACACTTCCTTTCATTTATAGTATAGGGATATTTTAATAAAATAACAATAAATGTAGTAACAGTGTATCTACATCTAATTCTTAAATATAAAAAGAGCTAGTTTTAGCTCTTTTCATCGTCCTTTACATACTCCAATATATCACCAGGTTGACAATTTAATACTTCACAAATGGCTTCTAAAGTGGAAAAGCGAATTGCGGAAATCTTACCTGTTTTCATCTTTGATAAGTTAACGTTACTTACTCCAACTTTCTCAGACAACTCTTTTAAACTCATTTTTCGATCGGCCATGACACGATCTAATCGCAATATGATCTTACCCATAATTATAACGTCTCATCACTCAATTGTTGTAGTTCTTGTCCATATCTAAATATATAAGATAACAAATAGATTAGAGCTGCAAAAACGAGGAAGCTTAAGTGAAGACGAATATCAAAATTGATTTGTGTAACATATTTAGTGTTGAAAAGTAGATCAAAGTTGATGATTTGTTTAAAGTACATAACTCGACATACTTCAAGAATATTAAAGACAATACCCCCTGCAAGAATATACTTAGCAAGGTTTTTGATGTGATTGGCAACACGAACATCAAATGGAGTATGATCCATCGCAATTGTACAAATGGATTCAATTGTTTGTACAGCTTTATATATAATAAATACAAATATAGCGATGATTAAGAAAATCAATGGTAACCACATAGACATTTTATCTTTATTTAATGCCAAATCATCATTAAAAATCAATTGAAGATAGTCAATTCTTATACTTCCAAATAGCGTATTATATACATCTTTGTTGAAGGCATAAAATAAGCTAAGTCCAATCGACAACGCAAAAGAGATTAAACAAACCTGTCGAACGACTTTTAAAACAGAGCACATTTTCTTTAATAAATCTTTAGACCTATCATTCATGATATTACCTCCTAACATTAAATAATTAATGTTTATCGTTAATTTAATTATATATTACATAAATAATAAGTCAATATATGTTTCACATTTATTAGAAACTTTAGCTCAAAGTGCGGGAGCTGATGTTGTAAAAAAAGCAGCACTACTAGCTGAGGGTAATGAGTGGATTGATTCTTCCAGACGTTTCTTATGAGGAAAAAGAAGAGTTTGATGTGGTATTAAAGAAGTATGGTTTGGATTTAATCAGTATGATTGCACCAACCAATCATCAACGCATTCAAACGATTGCCAAAGATGCAAATGGCTTTATTTATTACGTATCTTCATTAGGAGTGACGGGTGTGCGCTCTACGATTACGACAGATATTTCAGTTATGGTAAATCTTGCAAGGGAAGTCACAGATGTTCCTGTTGCGGTAGGTTTTGGAATCTCAACACCAGAACAAGCTAAAAAAATGACGGGTCAATCTGATGGAGCTATCGTTGGTAGTGCCATTGTGAAGATTATTTAGAAGTATGGAAAAGATGCACTTAAATATGTTGAGGAATATGTCAAAGAAATGGTGCAAGCAATAAAAGAATAAAAAAGGTCTCAGTCCAAATCTGGCGAGACTTTTTAGTTCCATTCCTTGGCTAGAAGAAAATCACGGACGTTACGATGCTTGATTATAAATATTAGCCTCCTTTTGTAGTAAATAATACAGTTATAACTGATAATTAGTGCTTAAAATACGATTTTATCAGTTATAACTGATGAAATCTGAGAACAATAAAATAAATACCCATAAGAAATACGGGTACCAATTTAGATTTTTAATTGTGTTGTTTGGTTGATTCATTCCAGTTCACAGAACACTTTAAGATTTGATTTGGAATCTGTTCATTGGTTCCTTTTAATGAATCAATTAAGATTGATGCAGCTTGATAGCCTTCATCATAGGCAGGCTGTACGATCGTTGTGACAGTTGGGCTAGAGAAGTTAGTTCATTCTGTATTGTCAAAGCCAATTAATCCAATTGTATCTGGCATTAGGTTTCGATAATCTTTTAATGCCAAATAGACACGTGGTAATAAGAAGCAGTTGGCTACAAAGATGAGGGCGCGAACACCAAAACGTAATTCATTAAAGAGTAGATCAAGTAATGCATCACTTGTTACATCATCAGCTACAACGTGGGTTTTGCATGTTTTTCCTTTTGTTTCTAAAGTGTGTAAAAAATCAGTTATACGCTTTCAACGTGTAGTGGATCTGCCGTAATCATAATGAATTCATCATATCCATCATCAATGAGGTGAGTTCCTACATTTAATATAGATTCAGTCATTGATTCATAATATAGGCCTCCTAAATAAAATGGAGGTCTTTTTTGTATAAGAAAAGCTGTGGACTAAGCGATGTTAAAATCACTTTCTGTCTCACAGCTTTTTCTTTCTTTTACTATGAATGGTAAATGGAATAGGCTAAGTCCAATCACTCCAAGCATGATGACTCTAAATAAATAGATATAGTATCCATGATTTAGGTTAAGGAATGGAAGTCCTTCTAATGGTGGTCTTACAATAAACATAAAGTTTGTATCATAAACTGCCAAAATAGAATTCATATATAAATTAAAAACTAATAACGCAAATAATACGACTAAATTGTTTTTAAATGCCTGCATACCTAAGTTTGCATGTTTGAAACGAATCAAATATAGAGAAAACCATGTTAATGTTGCATGATACATGAAACATTGATATACATTGGCTACATTAAATTCAACGCCATACGTTGGAATCAAGATAGCGGCGATTCCTCCACAAGTACCGACAACCGCAAAGAAGTTGATCATTTTTTGTTTTAGTGGACCATCCTTTCCAAAAGTGATGTAGGCCGCAATAAACAATAAGATACTGCAGATATGGAATGGAAGGGATTGCGGATTTAAGTGCATTCCTCCATGTGTACTTGGAATCATATCTGACATCATTTTTGTGGTTTCGCTCAATAAACATATAAACATAAAGAAGTAACAAGCGTTTTGTAGCGTGAAATCTTCTTTTTTCGCATAGTGATTCATAATTAGGATAAATAGAATACAAATTCCTATCCATATAAAGTGTTTTGTAGTAAACATATGCCCTCTCCCTGTAGTCAACAGATTATACCATTCAAAACATAAGTAAACAATGATAAAATTCTTAAACTTATCTTAAATTAAGTGATATACTATGTCATTAGTGAGGTTTTTATGAAGAGAATTGATTTTGAGAATGATACAGTGACAAAAAATATTATAAATGCTGCTTTTCCTTTATTGGTAGCACAAATAATGAGTCTTCTTTACAATGTTGTGGACCGTATCTATATTGCTCGAATTCCTAGTATTGGAACATACGCATTGGGTGCAATTGGCTTATGTTTTCCTTTGATTGTGATAATAAATGCATTCGCAAATCTATTTGGCAGTGGAGGAGCTCCATTATTCTCCATTAGTCGTGGGGAAAAGAATGGTACAAAGGCAAACTTAGTCATGAATACATCCTTCACGATGTTAGTATTGTGCTCGATTGTTTTAATGATTGTTCTTTATCCTTTGTTGAAGCCAATATTAACCTTATTTGGAACATCTACATCTGCCATGAAATATACCTATCCATATATGATGATTTATCTAATAGGAACACTACCTTCTATGCTTACTTTGGGTATGAATCCATTTATCAATGCACAAGGCTATTCAACGGCAGGTATGTGTTCGGTTTTGATTGGTGCCATTATGAATTTAGTGCTAGACCCAATATTTATTTTCCTGTTTGGACTTGGCATTCAAGGCGCTGCCATCGCAACCCTCATTTCTCAATGTGTTTCAGCTATCTTTGTGTATTGGTTTTTAAAGAATCGTTCGGAATTAAAAGTAAGATTACTTAAAAAAGAGGAGTGGATCGATTGTAAAAGTTGTGCACAAAATATTATTGGTTTGGGAAGCAGTAGTTTTATCATGCAGCTCACAAACAGTTTGGTTTCGATTTGTTGCAACAACGTGCTATCCATAACGGGTGGAGACATATACATTTCAGTTATGACTATCATTTCAAGTGTGAGACAATTAGTTGAAACACCGATTCACGCAATCAATGATGGTTCTAGCCCAGTTTTAAGCTACAACTATGGAGCTAGAAGAGCAGAACGTATTCGAAAGGCCATTAAGGTAATTTCTATACTTGTCTTTAGCTATACAGCCATAGTTTGGAGCACCATTATTTTGATTCCACATATATTGATTCAAATCTTTAGTTCCGATCCTGTATTAATAAGGAATACCGTGCCAGCTTTGAACCAATATTTTGCAGCCTTCATATTCATGGATTTGCAGTATATTGGACAGAATGTATTTAAGTCATTGAATAAGAAGAAACAAGCCATCTTCTTTTCGATATTAAGAAAAGTCATTATTGTCGTTCCTCTTACATATATCATGCCATTATATCTTCATATGGGTACAGATGGTGTTTTCTTGGCAGAACCTGTTTCGAATGTGGTTGGTGGAACTCTTTGCTTCGTAACAATGTTAGTAACAATCATGCCAGAATTAAAGAGAATGGAAAATTAAAATGTGATAGAATGATATCCGCGAGGTATAAAAAATGGTACAAGATATTTATCCACATAAATTACACAATGAATTTGATCCCAATGTACAGGCAACACAAAAGGATGTATTGTTGTGTATTGTGAATGGAAAAATTTTAATTCATTTAAATTGTTTTGAGAATAAGGAAGTTGTTTTTCCTAAAGTGAGTGACATACAAGTTGAAAATGTAGAGTATCGTTATTTGTTTTCAATTGATAGTACGAAATATTTCTTATGTGATATGCGATTAGAAGACAATCAAATTCCATCAGGATATGATTATGTTGAAGAGAGAAGTTTGCGTATTGAAGGGATTGGTCCAAAAGACAATTTGTTTGCGGCCATTACTGGAAAGCATTTGGCAGATTGGTATCGAGATACTAAATTCTGTGGAAGATGCGGACATAAGATGGTGCATTCAACAACAGAAAGAGCGATGGTCTGTCCAGAGTGTCACAATACAGTCTATCCAAGAATTATGCCGGCTGTGATTGTAGGTGTAATCAATGGGGATAAGTTGTTGCTGACAAAATATCGTACAGGATTTAAATATAATGCGTTGATTGCTGGGTTTACTGAAATTGGTGAAACCGTAGAAGAAACGGTAAAACGTGAAGTTATGGAAGAGACAGGAATCAAAGTCAACAATATTCGTTACTATAAATCTCAGCCTTGGGGAAGTGCTAATGATATTTTGTTGGGTTTCTTCTGTAATGTAAAAGGGAATGATGAAATATCTATGGATACTCATGAGTTGAAATATGCAGATTGGGTTCAAAGAGATGAAATCATTCTTCAACCGGGAGAATTTAGTTTAACGAATGAAATGATGAAATTATTTAAGGAAAATAAAGTAGAGTGAAAGTATCACACTCATTCTTCTAAAAATGATGAGGATATGGTACAATAAAGCGTGTAAAAAAATATTTATAGAAAATAGGAGTGAAAAATTATGGCAATTTCTGCAGGTGATTTTAAAACAGGATTAACTTTAATCGTTGATGGTGATCCTTGGGTAGTATTAGATTTCCAACATGTTAAACCTGGTAAAGGTGCAGCTATCTTAAAAACTAAGATGAAAAACTTAAAAACAGGGAATACACAAGAAAGAAACTTCAATGCTTCAACTAAATTTGAACAAGCTAACATTTCTAAAAAAGCAGCTCAATTCTCATATGAAGCAGATTCTACATATTACTTTATGGATTTAGAAACATACGATACTTATGAATTAACAGCTGAACAAGTTGATTTCAACAAATACTTTATTGTTGAAGGTGCTGAAGTATCTTTGATGTTCTTCGAAGGAGAATTATTATCTGTTTCTGTTCCAGAAAAAGTTGAATTAACGGTAGCTGAAACAGATCCAGCCATCAAAGGTGCACCATCTAACCAAACTAAAGATGCAACTACAGATACTGGATTAACATTAAGAGTTCCACAGTTCATCGAACCAGGTGAAAAAATCGTTGTATTCTCAACAGATGGAAAATATGCAGGAAGAGCTTAATCGCTCTTCTTTTTTTAACTATGAATAAAGTTGTATTAATTACAGGTGGTGCTCGTGGTATTGGAAGTGCAATCGCATTGGAACTCGCAAAACATGGTTATGACATTGTCATTAATTATTTGACTTCTAAACAGCCTGCCAAAGAATTAAAAGAAAAAATTGAATCAGAATATCATGTTCGTTGTCTTACAATTTGTGCAGATGTATCCGATGTAGATCAAGTCAATATCATGGTTAGTGAAGTTGAAGAGAAGATGGGTGGCGTAGATATACTAATTAATAATGCGGCTGTGGATCTTTCCAATCTATTTCACTTAAAAAATGCCGAAGAATTTAAAAGAACATTCGATGTAAATGTTGTAGGTGCTTTTAATTGTAGTAAAAGAGTCTATAAACATATGTTGGATCAAGAATATGGAAGAATCATCAATATATCAAGTACCAATGGAATTAATACGTATTATCCAATGTGTATCGATTATGATGCTTCAAAAGCAGCCTTGATTTCAATGACACACAATCTTGCGGCTGAATTTGGACCATATATCAATGTGAATTGTGTTGCACCAGGCTTTATTGGAACCGATAATGAACTAGATGGCTATGATGAAGAGTTCTTAAAGGAAGAAACAGAAAAAATTATGGTGAAACGTTATGGAAAACCAGAAGAAGTGGCCTATCTTGTTCGTTTCTTAATTAGTGATGAAGCTAACTTCATCAACAATTCCATTATTCGTATCGATGGTGGACAGATGGGTAGCTGTTAAAAAAGCCTCGAAAGAGGCTTATTTTAGTATATATTTGGTGCTTTGTGCATTTCCTATTTTTTGAACTACATTTTTTTCAATAAGAGAATTTAGAATTCGAATTGTTTTATATTTTGTGAATTGAGTTTCAACTTCTATTTGTGTACGAGATAGTTTTAAATTGTTTTTTAGAATTGAAACAATTGCTTTTTCGTCTTCGCTTAATGAAATTAAATTCGATTCGATAGGCAATATGACAGTGATTGAGTTTTCATAAATTTTAAATTCAGGCTTATTTTGAAAATTATTGTATGAAGCATTTATTCTTTTGATTCCAGAACCAAACATTTCAATATAATTCAGCCTAAAAAAGATGTTCCCGATAATAGGATTTCTTAAAAATGAAATTTGTCCATCTAAATACTCTTTTTCACTTATTTCACGAGGAAGGCCTCCACAAGAAGTGATTTCAATTTTATCTTCGAACATAGAAATGCGTATTCTTGCGTTGATATCCCATAAGCGGTGTACTAGAGAATTAGCTAAAGCTTCTCGAAATGCTTCTTCTGGGATTTTTTCTTTACTGATTCTAAGACTACCTTCAATTTTTTCGTATTGGTAATATTTTTTATACATGTTTAAAATGCGACGATACATTTCTAAAATGGAAATATGATCTAGGATTTCTCGATCCATAATTTCATTTATGTCTTTTCCAAAACGAATGACATCAACACCTTTAAATTGATTTGAATCTGCAATTAATGCAGCCGCATTGTTAAATTTTCCGTTTCTAATAAGTCCTAATGTTCTTAATATATCGGTATTAATATGTTCTACCTCAAGTTTTTTAGAAAGTTCATCTTCTAGTATATGAAAGGTCAAATCTTGTTGAGTAGATTCTTGTTCTTCATAGGATTGATTCAATCCTTCAAGAACGAGTCGATTTAATTCCAATCGATCAACTTCGATAGTGGATGAGTCATTTCTCTTGTATGCTTTTCCTTTATATAAATAAGGCTTAAAAGTTCCTTCAAATACTTTTAGAATGATTGTATTTTCTTTTGTGATATCTAAAGTGTAAGAAGGAATAGGTTTTATTGAATCATTGATTTTGTTTTCTAAATTCAAACAAGCATCAATTGGATTATCAATACCTTTAATAGTTCCATCATCGCAAATGCCAAAAATGATTTCTCCATTTGAATAATTCGCAAAGGCACTTATTGTTTTTAAAAACGAATTGCTGTTCATGTTTTCTTTAAATTCCAAAGTTCTTGTTTCACGCATAGCTATCACATCCTTATACTTATTATAGTATTGTTTGAATCAATATGCAACGATTCAGCTATCGTTGCACAAAATAATGCAACGATTAATTTATCGTTGCATATCGTTTGAAATAAAAAAGATGCACTAGGCATCTTAGTTGTTTTTCATGTTTGTTAGGGCAAGAAGAATAGAAAGTTTTCCATATTCTAATGTTAATCCACCCTGCATATATAAAGTATATGGTTCAACGACTGGAGCATCTGCACTTAGTTCGATTGTACTTCCTTGTGTAAAGCTTCCAGCAGCCATAACTTCATCAAATGGATAGCCAGGCATTGGAGCAGCCATAACACGAACAAATGAATCAATAGGACTTGTGGATTGAATACCTTGTGTAAAACTAACAAGATTTTCTTTTGATCCAAGTTCTAAAGTTTGAATGATATCCGTTCTTTCATCATTATAAGCAGGAGATACATTCTTGTATCCTAATTTTTCTAGCATATAGGCTGTAAAAACTGCGGTTTTTAAAGCACTCTTAACGGCATTTGGTGCCATGAAGATACCTTTAAAGAAAGAGTTGTTCAAGTTAAAGTTCGCACCCAAATCCTTACCGATTCCAGGAGCTGTTAAGCGTTCAGCGACCATATTGATCAAGTCTTTATTACCAGCTACATATCCTCCAGTAGAGGCGATTCCTCCACCTAAGTTTTTCATCAAGGATCCAACCACAACATCGGCACCAATGTGTCCTGGCTCTAATTTTTCAACAAGTTCACCATAACAGTTATCTACCATGATAATAACGTCTTTGTTTATTTCACGAATCTTTTTGATGATACGCTCAAGCTTTGAAATGGTTAATGATAAACGGTGGGCATATCCTCTAGATCTTTGGATTTCCACTAATTTCACATTGTTTTCTTTTAAACGAGAAATAATTTTATCATCATCAAAATCATCATTTACTAAATCAATTTGTTCATACTTTACACCATTGGCTTTTAAGGATTGTGTAGAATCCCCACATAAACCAATCATTTCCTGCAAAGAATCATAAGGAGCACCCGAAATGGAAATCATTGTATCTCCATATTTTAATAGGGCAGATAAAGTTAAATATAAAGCGTTTGTACCACTCATGATTTGAGGACGTACCAAAGCATCTTCACATCCGAGTACTGTCGCAAAAATACGTTCAATCTTATCACGACCTTCATCGTAGTTACCATATCCGTTGATATCCGCAAAGTCAGAATAAGAAACGTGATTCTCAATAAATGCAGCTAAGATACGATCTGAATTGTATAAACATACATCATCAATTTTTTTATAAATATCTTTTAAAACGACATCCGATTCTTCTGCCATTTTCAATAAGTCTTTATCAATTTGTTCTAAAATCATAAATAACCTCCAAAAGTCCACTTCTTCTATTATACACGATTTAAATATTTGTGGTATGCTCAAGTCAAGATATGAAGGGAAGTAAAAAATGGAAAAAGTATTATTTTTAGATTCACCCATGAAAGAAAAGCCATATGGTTCAATGCGTATTCAAGAAAAGTTTGGCTTTGGTCCTATGGATAAAAAGATTGGAGAATATTGGGCAATTAGTGCACATGATAATGGATTGAGCAAAATTAAAAATGGAAAATATAAAAGGGAAACATTAAAAGATGTATATTTAAATCACAGAGAATTATTTGCGAATGATCCTCACGATAAGTTTTCTCTGTTAGTTAAAATCAATGAAATTCAAGAACCATGCTCCGTACAAGTCCATCCAGATGATGCATATGCTAGAAAACACGAAAAAGATTATGGTAAGGCTGAATTCTGCCTGTGGCTAGATGTGGAAGAAGGTACAAAAATCATTCGTGGACATAGTGCCAAGACAAAGGAAGAGTTCCGAAAGGCCATAGAAGAAAAAGCTTGGGATACTTTACTTATTCGAAAACCGGTACACGCAAATGAATTTGTTTATACACCTGCAGGAACCATTCATGGTATTGAAGGAATGTTAATGATGGCTGAAGTGCAACAATCCAGTGATGTTACATATCGTATATATGATTATGATCGAAAAGATGCGAATGGGAATATGCGAGAACTACATATTGATCAGGCTATTGAAGTCACAAATATACCGCATATTGAACCAGGTGTGCATCCAACAGTTACGATGTTAGAAGGAAATGAAGTCATTGAATATGTGAATGAAAAATATTTTAGTGTGACTCGATACAAGATTCAAAATGAAATTCAGATCAACAATCCTTCGTATTCCTTATGCTTACCATTAAGTGGAGATGGAATCTTACATATTGATGGAAAAGACTATGATATTCAAGTAGGCATTGGCTTTATCATCACAAGTCATACAAAAAGATACTCTATCCAAGGTAATATCGATTTACTGGTAAGTGTGCCAAAATAATTCTGATTTTATCATTTCTAATCATTTTTTTGTAGAATTCTACATTTTTTCTGACTATAAATTAATGATACACAGATAAAAAGTGGCCTGTATCCTTTACTTTAGGATTTTTGACCACTTTATTTTATCTAAAATCATTTTTTTTCTGTAGAATTCTACGCTTTTCAGGATTTATGAAAACTTAGAATGGATTTGAAGAGATCCCCATCTGTTTCAATCATAAATGTACCATTCTGTACTTCTGTAAAACTCTTCACGATGGCTAGTCCTAGACCACTTCCAGATTCATGTCTTGATTTATCTCCACGCACAAAACGTTCGGTAATATCACTATCAAAATCAAGCGGTGCTTTCGAAGTGTTTTTCATTGTGATCATAACTGAATTACCAATATCTTTTACATCCAAGAATACACGTGTGTTTTCAAGTGCATACTTAGAAATATTCGTAAATAAGTTTTCAAAAATACGATACGTCTTATTTCCATCCAAACATACATGAATTTCTTTTTCTGGAAGATTTGTCACGAGCTGAAGATTTTTAGCTTGTAGAAGCTCTTCATTTTCTGCACATACCTGCTCCATAAATTCAATGATGTTAATATCAGAATATTCTAAATCAATATTACCACTATTGGCTTTAGATACTTCAAATAAGTCTGCGATTAGAATGCTTAAACGATCTGTATATTGATTCAATCGTTCTAAATAACTCTTTTTATCTTCTTCACTAATACTAGGATCATTTAACAGCTCTACATAATTTTTAATACCTGTTAATGGTGTTTTTAAATCATGTGATACATTTGAAATCAATTCTGTCTTGAGATTCTGTGATTGTACTTGTTCTTTTACAGCTTGTTCAAAACCATCCTTAATTTGATAGATATTATTATTTAAAGATTGGAATAAACCAGAATCTGTAGGCTTGATATTCTCAAAATTACCACTCGATAGATCTTCTGTCATATGTAATATGTCTTGATATTGACTTTGCACATTTTTGATTTTCTTATAGCCCACAACACTAATGCCAATTAATGCTGTAACGACAATAAAGAAAGAGAAGAATGGAATGTTAAGCAATGATATAAACGCAAGAATCAAAATCAGACATATTGAGAAAATAATATACTTTTTAAGGATTTCATCCGATAAATCGGTTGAAATGATTCGTTCTACTTTATTTGAGAAATAAAGAATAAATTTACCAACCAAAGTTCTATGAAAGAACCAGTCTTTAATCGATGTTGTAAATTGACATTTTAACCAATATACGGATAAACCAATAAAGAATAAGGTGATAGACCATGCAAGAATGTTCACTCCATATACGATAGGATGACTCAACTCAATATGATATCGATTCAAGATATTTAAGAAAGTTCCCTCAATCGAATAGGTCGTTAATATGCATGTACCACTGGCTAGTAGGGCATCAATTGTTAGAAACAAGATGAATGCAGGTTCAAATAACCAGTTATTCACATGTCTAAAGATATAGGCTTCTTTTTCATACGCATATTTATTAAGAAAGACATATAGAGCGATAATGGCACTACAAATCAAGAAGGAAGTCACAAAGAAATAGGTATATTGATCGGCATCTAAATCTAAGAGGTCAATTAGACTTGTATTATCATAATTTAAAACAGCTGGAATATAGAATGTTAATACGACATCACTAGGCATATGAAGTGTATAGCCTGGAAATGGCTTTCCATCACAATAATATGTGCCACCATAGTATTCATAATACTTTTCACTGTTATAGTTAATAAGATTCATAATATTATCCGTTACATTTAAAGTATTCGAATCCAAAGTATCATAATATCTTGTATCTTTTTTCTTTACATTCACATTAAATTGTTTTGAAGTGATTTTATTGTTCACATCACACGTATAAAAGAAGTTTGGATCATTCTCAAAAATATTTTTTGCGCTAGATAAAGATGAGTCTAACCCTTTTTTTATATCTTTTTGAATATCTTCCGGTATATCTTTCTCAAAAGTAATATATTCATACTTTGGATCTTGTTCCAATTTTTTAGCTAGAATAAAAGCTATAAGATTTTGTTCTAAAGTTTCAGGAAGCTTTGTTGGAGTAGCTGTAGAAACATTTGGATAAAAACTTGTCACTATACAAGAACTAATGATGCATAAAGCACATAGTATTGTTAAAAAAATATTTTTCTTTTTCATTGTATATTCTCCATTTTATAGCCCTGTCCCCATACAACCTTAATATAAATAGGCTTTTTAGGATTAGACTCAATCTTTTCACGCAATTTACGAATATGAACCATGATTGTTTCTGTATTGATGGCCTCTTCTTTCCATACTAATTCATAGATTTGTTGGCTAGAAAAGACTTGTCCTGGGTGTGAAATCAATAGTTTTAAAATATCAAACTCTTTTGGCGTTAATTTAATATCCTTTGAATTTAACGTCACTTTTTTTGTCGTATTATTTAACACAAGATCACCAATCATATACTCATCTTCGTTCTTTGTCTCATTCTTTAAATTTAAGATTTGTTCATATCTTCTTAAATGCGAACGTACTCTTGCGACTAGCTCCATACTTTGAAATGGCTTTGTGATATAATCATCGGCACCAATATTTAAACCTGTGATTTTATCGATATCTTCACTTTTTGCGCTTAAGAATAGAATCGGAAAGTCATGTTTTTTTCTTGCTTCCATGACCATAGAAATGCCATCCATAACAGGCATCATAATATCTACGATGGCTAAATGAATATCATTTGTTTCAATCTTTTCCAAGCCTTCTTTTCCATTTGCGGCAAGAATCACATTGTATCCTTGATTCTTCATATAAATTCCGATGGCTTCACGAATCCCTTGTTCGTCTTCTACCACTAATATTGTATGTTCCATAAAGTTCTCCTTTTAATAATGTAAATAAAATCCAATGCATGCACATAATATTCCAATGTATAACATAATTATAACCACCTTTCAATAATTTGAAACAACTGCGCCAATCCATAAGAATAGGCAATCAAAGATAATGGCTTTCCTAAAAGTATGATCCAGACAAATTTTTTGAGCGACATATTTGTCAGTCCTGCAAGCATACACAAGAGATCATCGGGTGCACAAGGTAAGAAAATAGCTAACATAAAGAAGGTATCAAATTTATTTTGATCATATGTATACTTCATATATTTGTCGTAATCTTTCTTTTTACATAATTTTAGAATGATTCTATGACCATATTTACGAACAAGTAAAAAGATACATATGGATCCGATACAAATACCTATATAGTTATATATAAATCCATTTACTGCTCCAAAAGCTGTAATACCTAAGGCACTTGATGCACCACCGGGAATAATAGGAATAATCACTTGAATGATTTGTAGAAAAATAAAAAGTAAGGGTGCCAAAATGCCTGCCTTAGATAGTGCAGATTGTAGAAGCTGTGGATTTGTGAAGTATCCTTGTGAAAAGAAATAAACGCAAATAAGAATCATAAGGATAAATCCAAAGTGTGTTATGTTTTGTATGTTTTTATTTGTCATAAAGTATCACCAGGATTACTATAACGAATAATTATTAAGGTTCTTTAGTGATAAATCTTAAAGTTTTCTAAATAATTGAATCAAAAAGTTGGAAAAGTTGTCGAAAAGACATAAAAAAAGGTTGGAAAAGTGGATAGAATATAAAAAAACAGGTTGGAAAAGATGTTAAAAAGAACTAAAATAAAGTTGGAAGAGTAGGTGATACCATGATTAAACGCTATATACAAAGTAAAATTGAAAGATGGATACAAGATGGAAATAATGCACTGTTAGTTACGGGAGCTAGACAGGTTGGAAAAACATATGTGATTCGAAATTGTTTAAAGAATCAGAATGTAAATTATATGGAATTTAACTTCATTGAACAACCAGAATTGGTTCAGTTGTTTAAAAATAGTACAGATACTAAGGATTTTTTGATGCGTTTATCTCTTGTTGCCAATAAACCATTATCGAAAGGTATGATTATCTTCTTTGATGAGATTCAAGAAGTAAAAGATTTTATTACTAAAATTAAATTTTTGGTGGATGATGGAACATACAAATATGTACTTAGTGGATCTTTATTAGGCGTTGAATTAAATGGGTTGAAGTCAGCGCCTGTAGGCTACATGCAGATACTTGATATGTATCCTTTAGCTTTTTATGAATTTGTTGATGCGCTTGGTATACAGAAAAATATTATTGATATATTAGAAGAATGTTATATTGAGAGAAAAAAAGTAGATGAATTTATTCATAAAAAGATGTTGGATATTTTTAATCTATACTTGATTGTGGGAGGTATGCCACAAGCTGTAAGTACATATTTAGAAACGAACGATTTAAATCGAGTATCACAAGTACAACAAGATATCACACGTTTGTATCGCTTTGATTTTTCGAAGTATGAAGAGAGATATAAGTTAAAGTTAAAAGAGATATACGATGCACTACCTGGACAATTGGATGAAAAGAACAAAAGGTTTCAATTGAATAAAGTGGGTAAAGGAATGTCTTTTAATAAAGTAGAAAATGATTTCTTGTGGCTTAAAGATGCAGGTGTAGTCATACCTGTATATAATGTGTCTGAGCCTAAGCTTCCATTAATGATCAGCGAAAACCGAAATCTGTTTAAGCTATTTATGTCAGATGTTGGATTATTGACGAATATGTATTCAGACTATGTGAAGATGGCTATATTAAATCATGAATCTTCTACTAATAATGGGGCTTTGTTTGAAAATGTGGTGGCACAAGAATTAAATTCTAAAGGATTTAGTTTATATTACTACAATAGTAAAAAAATGGGTGAACTTGATTTTGTGGTTGAACTCGATGGAGAAATCTTGCCATTAGAAATTAAATCAGGAAAAGACTATAAAAGGCATTCAGCATTAAATAATGTGTTGTCTTTAGAAAACTACAATATTAAAAAAGCCTTGGTGTTTTCTCAAGGCAATGTGGAAGTAAAAGATAAAAGAATCTATCTTCCAATATATATGATTATGTTTTTGAAGAATAGGAAATTGAATAATTCTGTATATAAGATTGATCTAAAAGGATTATGCGATTAATACGTCTTATATGTTCGAATAAGTAATGGAAGTTCGGCCACCAACATACCAATCCACCCAGCAAAATATGAGTATGGTAAAGCTTCGATGCCTAGATGTAAGCTAAATACAAGTGGGGCAGCCACAATAACTCGAACTGTCATATTCACTAGACTTGAAATGAGTGTGATTTTTAAATCACCAATTCCTCTAAAGAAGCCTTGGATTCCATTGGTGAAGGCAGGAAGAATATACATGAAGGAGATTAAATGAAGATAAGTCACTCCATGCATAATAACTTCTTCATCTTGTACAAATAGACACATTAATGGTTTTGCGAAGACAAAACATACTAGAAAGATAAATATACCATAGATAAATTCTAAGACCATTCCGCAACGAAATCCCTCTTGCATACGATTGTTATTTCCGGCACCCTTATTTTGTGCCATTAAAGCTGTCATAGAGTGGGCAATGTTTTGTTCCGGGGTATACGCAAAATCATCAATTCGATTGACGGCCGTAAAAGCAGCTACAACCGATACACCCATCGTATTGACAATCATTTGAATGCCAAGCTTTCCAAGTTGTACAGTAGCTTGCTGCATTGCGCTGGCCCAGCCATACGCAATGGTGCGTTTTAATAAGGAAATATCAAATACCAGCCACTTTTTACCCAGTTGTAGAAGTGGCACTTTCTTTTGTATATATAGAATACAGAATACGCAACATAAAGCTTCACTAATCACAGTAGAAATGGCACAGCCTTTACTTCCAGCATGTAAAACAACCACAAAGAATAAATCTCCAAAAATATTTAGAATGGAACTGATAATTAAGAAATATAGGGGGGATTTACTGTCGCCTAAAGCACGTAGTGTACTCGCAAAAAAGTTGTATAGAAAGGTAAATACTAAACCGGCAAAGATAATTTGAAGATAGGTAGTAGACATATTGAAAATAGATGAATCTACCTGCATAAATTTAAGAATTTGTGGTGAAAAGAAGATGCAGGTAAGTGTTAATACAAGTGAAAATACAAGTCCTGCAAGCATAGTTGTGCTCATTTGACGAGATAATGTGTCATTATCTTTAGCCCCATAATACATACCAATCAATATGCTTGCGCCCATACAAAGTCCATTTAGAAATAGGATGAATAATGTTGTGATTGGATTACAAATTCCAACAGCGGCCAAAGCTTCTTTTCCTACAAAGTGGCCTACAATAATACTGTCGACGGCATTGTATGTTAATTGAAATAAGTTTCCTAATACCAAGGGAATGGTAAAGTGAACTAACATAGGCATGATTTTGCCTTGTGTCATATCTTGTGTCATAATCAAACTTCCTTTTTTTGTTCATATTTTGCGCTTTTTCATCCAAAAATTCAATATTATGTTAGAATAGTCTCATGAAAATTTCAGTAGAACAATTAAAACAATTAAATAAAGAAGAATATATCTTAATTGATATACGTGATGCCGAAGAGGCATTTAAAAATCCAATCGAAAACAGTATTGTATTAAGTGGAGAAAGTGTTTTATCCAAAGAATTTGATTCAACTAAGAAGATTATTGTCGTTTGTGCTCAAGGATATGTCAGTGATTTTGTCGCGCAAAAACTGCAAGAAAAAGGGTATGCTGCATATAGTGTAAATGGTGGATATGTTTCGATCGTTATGGATAAGATGAACGCAAATATATCGGATGATTTTTGTGCACAAGTCGAAAGAAGTATTATTAAAACGTATCGAAGAAAGATTTGGTCAAAATTTACGAAGGCTATCCGTGATTATGAGCTTGTTAAAGAAGGAGATTGTATTGCGGTATGTATTTCGGGTGGAAAAGATTCGATGTTGATGGCGAAATGTTTTCAAGAACTACATAAACATTCACCTGTTCATTTTGATGTGAAATATATTGTGATGGATCCAGGTTATTCAAAAGAGAATCGTGAGGTTATTGAAAGGAATGCCAAAAAGCTAAATATTCCAATTGAAATCTTTGAAAGTGATATTTTTGACAACGTTTTTAATATTGAAAAGAATCCATGTTATATATGTGCAAGAATGCGAAGAGGTCATTTATATAACTATGCCAAGAATTTAGGATGTAATAAAATAGCTTTGGGACACCATTATGATGATGTGATTGAAACCATTTTAATGTCGATGTTATATGGTGGACAAATCCAAACGATGATGCCCAAGCTACATTCCAATAACTTTAAGGGTATGGAAGTTATTCGACCTTTGTATTTAATTCGTGAAGATGACATTAAGGGTTGGGCTAAACATAATGATTTGTATTTTATTCAATGTGCATGCAAATTCACAGAGGCTTGTGCCAATGAAACGTGTTTAACACAATCCAAGTCAAAGCGTTTAGAAATGAAAAATTTAATCAAGGAATTAAAGAAAGTCAATCCGTTTGTAGAACAGAATATTTTTAAGAGTGTCGAAAACGTGAGCCTTAAAACCGTGATTGCCTATAAGGATGATAATGCAAGACATCACTTTTTAGATACATATGATGAAGAGGGAAATGAATAGTTTCTCTCTTTTTTTCATTCTGCTTACAAAAATGTAATAATTTTCATTGACTATTTTTCAACACGCTCTATAATGGAATTATTGTGGAGGGTATGTATTATGTATAAAACAGAAAGCTTTAAACCAGATACTTTTAAACCAGCTCGTTTTGAGTCGGATGGAAAAATCACATTGTCAGGAAAAGAAATTCCTTATCATACAATTTGTGAAGACAATGTCATCTATGGACCTGATGGAAATCCAGTCGCATCGATTTTTACTTATGCCTATTTTAGAAGTGATGTAGAAGATACATCGAATCGTCCAGTTGTTTTTGCGTATAATGGAGGTCCTGGATCTAGTTGTATGTATGTGCATGCAGGATTTTTAGGTACACGTCGTATGCAGTATGATGAAGTAGATCGTGAAAGTGCTTTTGGACCTTATAAAGTTATTGATAATCCAGACTGCTTGATTGATGTTGCGGATATCGTATTGATTGATCCTGTTGGAACTGGATATGGTGTATTGATTGATGAAAGTAAAAAGAAAGATTTCTTTGGCATTGAACAAGATGCAGAAGCCTTATTGACAGTGCTTGAAGCTTGGGTTCGTCGCTATAATCGTGGCTTGTCACCAAAATATTTGTGTGGTGAAAGTTATGGATGTACTCGTAGTGCAGTCGCTGCTGGAATTGCAGCAACAATGGGAAGAGAAAGAGGCTATGGTATTGCCTTTGATGGTATTGTATTTATTGGAAATACAGTTACTGTAGGTAAATACTTTGGTGAAGGCTTACCTGTTGAAACAAGTGTATTGGGATTCCCAACATATGCAGGTGTAAACTGGTATCACAATCATCCAACAGATCAAAGTGTGGAAGACTTTGTAAAAGAAGCTAAGGATTTCGCAGATCATGATTATGTGCTTGCACTTTATAAAGGAGAAGCTATTTCAGAAGAAGAAAAAGAACATATCTTGGATAAGGTAAGCTATTATACAGGTGTTTCTAGAGAATATTTGATTCGTCATGGCTTAAAAATTGATGATGATGACTATCGTCAAGAAGTATTAAAAACAAAAGGAAAAGCTGTATCTCGCTATGATGGTCGGGTAACTCGTCCTTTATTAGAGCCAGAACAAGATGAAATCAAAAAGGCATTGTGGGATGATGCGACAGCTGATCGTTATGATACATTCTTCTATGCAGCCTTTACAGGTGATCTACTTCCAAAATTAAATGTAAAATTAGATCGTAACTTTATTCCAGGAACTGATTATTATATGCATTGGGATAAAGAAGAAAAGAAAGGGACAACCGGAGAAGAATTACGTTATGCCTTGACGCGAAGACCAGGAATGCGAGCATTCTTTGCGAATGGATGGTTTGATCTATGTACTGAATTTGGATATGCATGGCACACAATGGATCATGCTGGACTACCAAAAGATCGTGTATTCTGGAAAGGATACCAAAGTGGACATATGATTTATCTTGGTGAAGATAATGTTCATGAATTATGTTCAGATATTCGTGATTTTATTCAAGGAAAGAATCCTAAATCTCAATTTTAATAATTGGCTCACTTCGGTGAGTCTTTTTTCTTGCGATAGTAAATAAAGGAAAAAAGAACTTCTAATGAAAAAAATTAGTGAGATACACAGCTTGATAAAATTGCCTTTTTGAAAGTCACAATGGAATAATCGTAATGTTTAAATGGAACATTTCTCATTTTCGTTAAAATATAGAGATAAGCATTTTTAATATTCGTGAAATAATATAATATAACATTTTTAAAATTCGTGAGTAATTGTGATAAAAGATAAAACCGTTGGATTACTACCCAACGGTTTTCTTATAAGGCATTTTTGCACGCATATCTTTTAATCGGTTTAATGCCGCTAGTAAAGTTTCATCTTTTTTCGCAAAGTGGAAACGAATATAGCGATTTTCTTCTTCTTTAAAGAAACTAGATCCTGGAACAGCAGCTACACCCACATTTTTAATGAGATCCACACAGAAATCCAAATCCGAATCATAACCAAACTCACTGATATCGACCATAACATAGTAAGCTCCTTGCGGTTCGGTATGTGGAATATTTAATTCTTTTAAGCCATTGATGAATAAATCTTTCTTGTGTGTATATAGCTTTTGAAGTTCATCATAATAATCATCCTTAAATTCAAGACCGACAACGGCAGCTTCTTGTAGAGGAGCAGCAGCACCAACGGTTAAAAAGTCATGCACTTTCTTGATTTGATCGATGATATGTTCTGGGGCAATACAATAGCCTAAACGCCACCCTGTAATGGAATACGTTTTAGATAGGGAACTACAAGAAATGGTTCTTTCAAACATACCCGGTAAAGAGGCAAAATATGTATGTTTGTATGGGGCATATACAATATGTTCATATACTTCATCCGTAATCACATATGTATCATACTTTATGGCAAGACTAGCAATATATTCCAACTCTTCTTTTGAGAAGACTTTTCCGCAAGGATTGCTTGGATTGCATAAAATCAACGCTTTTGGATTTTGCTTGAACGCATTTTCTAATTCTTTTTTATCAAAGTTGAATACAGGTGGATGTAAAGGAACATAAATTGGATTGGCACCACAAAGAACGGTATCTGCTCCATAGTTTTCATAAAATGGGGAGAAGACAATCACTTTATCGTTTGGATCACAAACACTCATCATGGCTGCCATCATGGCTTCAGTACTTCCACAAGTGACAACGATGTTTTTGTTGGAATCTAAATCTAGATCCATATATTTTGATTGTTTCTTGGCTAAGGCATCTCTAAAGTTTTGGGCACCCCAAGTAATCGCATACTGGTTAAAGTCTTCATGAGCAACTTGTTCTAGTCGATTCAATATTTCTTTTGGTGGATCAAAATCAGGGAATCCCTGCGATAGATTGATCGCATCGTATTGATTTGCGATTCTTGTCATTCGACGAATCACAGAATCTGTAAATGTCTCGGTTCTTTTTGATAATTCTTTCATAATCACACTTCCTTTTTTTCATTTTTGCATTGTATCATTTTTTGGGGGATTGTAAAATAAAAGTGAGGTGTGCGCCAGTTCGGTGCCAAATATTTAGCTGGTGGGAATCCAGCCTGGTA
>URHY01000018.1 GCA_900547815.1 uncultured Solobacterium sp. | reverse complement strand
TACATTGATATAAAATTCGAAGAATTATATGACAAGTTAACTGAATACATTGATTTCAATCGTGCAGATTCAAATCACCCATTATAAAGGGAGCAGAGATTTCAACATCTCTGCTCCCTAGTTAATAATCCTTTTAAACACTCATAGGGTTTTCAACCCTATAATTTTTGAAGCCAACTTTTAGTCGACCCTATCTAATTGCGGATTACCTACTTTTACCACTGCCCGCAGGCCCGCTCACTAAGATAATCCCTTTTCTTCGATCTGAAAGCTTTAAGACAGATTCTGGAATATTTAAATCTTCTGGATTTGGTAAATCAAAATTTACCACACGCAATACCGCTGCTTCTGAGTTTCTTTGACGATACACATTTACACGAAATCGTCCAACCTGGGATAAAGAGAAAGAAAAATCATCTTCTCCATTTGCCACAAAATTCTCATATGAACAATATGGGGCAAAGCCATACAATTGTTGAACAATATCCTTTGTATCATTTGGCATCATTTTCTCTTGCGCAACCTTAACTAACTGTTGTCCCACCTTAAACATACATGGACTTCCAGCCACAAAGAAAATATCTGAAGCATTCTGGTCTATAGCCTTTTTTAAAATTTCAACAACTTCCATTTTATTCCCCTTTCACAATCGTTTTAAAAGTAACGATTTTCCCTTCTTCTACCTTCACTTTTAAATATGTATCACCCTTTACATGAACTAAGAAATCCGTTTGATTTTCATTTATTAATTTATGCGCTTTGATTTCAGCTTCATAATACGCTTTTTTAAACGCATAACTACGATTGGTCTGTTCATGGATTTGGTATATCTTATTTGATGAAAACAATACTAATACACACATGCAAACAACGACAAATATACTCAGCATCGTTACTACACCTAATCCTATTCTTGCTTGTTTCATCTGTGATTCTCCTCTTTATAATATGTATAATCCAATACTTTCTTTTCCTTTACATAAATTCGAATACGATATTCATTCCTATTTACATTTGAAATCTTAACATCATATATATTATCATTCATCTCTTGCGAATATTCACCTACACTAGCACTTGACTCAATTTGATTTTGTGCTATAACCATCGCATCTTGACGATGCGTGTCCGTTTGCGAGATTTGCATCATTTTGGCATAGATTTCAATCAAAATTGTAGATGTGATCAAAAAGAAGAATAAGACAAACAACAATTCTAAAAAGAATGAAAATGGCTTCTTTGTCATGATGCTACCTCACTTCTTATATTTACATAAAAAGTAACACCGTTGATCGTACATAAGATAGTATTTGCATCTTGTTCTACATCAAAATCATGACAAGTCATTAGAGGTTGCCCCATCGTTAAATCCGGTTCCATATCTTTAACAATACAAAGTTCCATCAAATTCAATCTGGATTTATACAAATATGTATCACTTTTCGCATCCGAAAGCTTGATTACTTTTTGATTATTCACAACAAGAACACGCACACCATCTTCAGCATCATAACTATGAATTTTATTTGTGACATAAGACACAGGAGTATATGTCTCAAAATCATGTTTTGTGCGTCTTTGCAGCATCGTATAATCTTCGATTTGAATATTCAGCAACAAAAAACAACACAACACAAACAAGAACAATAAAGAAAGAGAAAAGAAAACACCTGCATTTTTCATCATTCAATCCCCTTTCTATACACATAGATATTTGGGTATACATTATCCCCTTGCCAATCATACGTTATAAAATAACTGCTTTTATCATAAGTAAATCCATAGTTCTTTCTTAAGTATTGAACATTTTCCGGATAACGACCCTCCACACTGTAACAAGTAATCAATGCCGTATCCAAACTGTTCTTTACGCGATCAATATCTAAATTCTCTGTACTCTTATTGATATTTGAAAAACCAAGCAATATCAATATTAAAAACAAGACAAAGAACAATATGTTCTTTATTTTCATATGGTTACCCCAACGTCTGCAAGACATTCATCAAAGGAAGCATAATTGAAATCAAAACAAATCCTACCAATAATGATAGACTCGCAATCATAGTTGTTCTAAACGATTTAAAAAACTTGAAAGCATTCTCTCTAGATCATCTTTATAGTGTTTAGATAACGTCTTTAGCACTTCATCCTGATATCCACTTTCATCTGCTGCCATCAATAAAGCGCCATAACCTTGATCATATACCCCCTCATTTACTAGGGCCTTTGAAAGACTCTCACCTTCTAACATACGTTCTTTCACATGAACAACTTTATCTTTTAAAAGAGGATAATCAATCGATTGTAAGATAACTTCTACCGCATCAATCAAAGAATATCCACTCGACACAAACAAGGAAAGAATATATGTAAATTTTGTCATTTCAGTTTGATAGCTCAATTTTGAAAAGAAAGGTAATTTTGTAATCCAAGCCTTATTCGGACTCTTTTTATATAAAACATATAAAATAATGCCACAAACAAGAATAGTCAATAAAATAAAAAAACCAATATAGCTTAGAATTCGAGCTGTATTCATTAGTGATAATGACATCGACATTTGTCTTAAAATATTTTCAAAGATAGGAAACACTTTAAATATCAATGCCGCCACAATCACAAACATCATTAATATCAATACAAAAGGATATGTGATTGCATCTTGAATTTGATAATTTAACTTTTTTTGTCTTTCATAATATATACTTAATTCTTTAAGAACCACATCTAGATTCCCGATACTTTGCCCTACAACAACCATTTGAATCATATACTCATCAAAATCATTCGACTGTTTTAGTGCATCCACAAAAGAAGTCCCATCCTGCATTATATCAATCAATTTTTTGGCACATCGACTGATATTTGCATCAAATCCAGTTAACATTTTTAATCCTTCTTCAATTTGTAGTCCATTCGATATAGCTAAAGCCAATTCACTAGTAAAAATAAATTTTTCTTTATTCGATAACATACGTACGCCTCCTAATAGTGATACACTTCATCATATTTTCCTTCATAGTCCGAATTTTTTGAATCCGAAAATGTTGGATCTACAAGATTCCACTTTTCCTTATCAAAATAAATTTTTGGATTGATCCATCCTTTATCTTTTAAATAGATTTCAACCCAAGCATGATATTCTATATCTGTCCATCCAACAATTACTTTAGCAGGAATCCCCTGAATCCTGCATAAAGCAGCTAAACTTGCCGCATAGTCAAAACAAATTCCTTTTCCACTCTGTAAAGAACCATCAATATCTGGTAAAACAAACGTTTCACTTACATCTTTCGCCTTTTGATCATCATAATCCAATGTATCCACTACGTATTTAAATAAATGTGCTATACGAGTTAGATTATCATGATCATTTTTTACAAGTTCAAAAGACTTTTTATACACATATGAATTTACAGTATAATCAACTATTTGGTTTGGATACAAATATGGAACAAGATTGTTTGACAAATGAACATCTATCGTACTAGAAGCACATATTGCGTATCTTGTTCCTTCTATTTGCTGCAATATTTTAATTGTATAACTTCCATTCTCCATATTTACAGGGAACGTTGTAAAATCAGTCGTCTTTAAATCATAATTATATTTTTTGTCATCCTTTGAAATCTGTAGTTTGATTCCCGAAGTTTCTTGAAGTAACCTAGCACAAATATATCCATCATTTGCGTGTGTTAGATCCACTTCAGCTAGACTACCATCACTCAAAACACTCAGTTCTTCCTGGCTAGGCCATAAAACTTCAGCTTCCGTTTGCGAAGGGCTTTCTTCACATTTTGTGGGGTATTTTGTAGAATCTTGACATCCACATAGAAGGCAAAATGCCATCAAGATATAAACTACATTTTTTATTATCCTATACTTTCTCATACTACACTTATAATACACCTATTTCTTATGAATCAAATCATTAAATGCATCAATCGACAAAGGACGACTATAATAATATCCTTGTCCCACATTGGCACCTAGACATCTTATAAATTCATCATCCTTGCTTGATTCAACACCTTCAACGACAACACGTATATTTGATTTTTTCGCAATGTTGATAATTCCTTCTAAAATCCATTTTGTTTTTTTGTTTTCTAAGTCCGAATCTATATGCAAGAAAATACGATCAATTTTTAATTCATCAATAGTAAGTTTCGATAGGACATTTAAAGATGAGTATCCACTACCAAAATCATCTAGAGATACAGAAAAGCCTAATTTTTTCACTTCCAAAAGAATTTGATTAAACAATTTAAAATCTTCAATAACTGTACTCTCTAAGACCTCTAAAGTGATATAGGAAGCCGATACATCGTACTCCTTTAACAAGGACTTTAATTCTGAAATATAATTTTCATGATAAAAAACAATTTTTGATTGATTCACTGAAATATTGACTGGTTGAATTCCCATATCGATCCATTTACGTATTTGTTGAATGGCTTTTCTTAACATGTAAAAGTCTAGTTTTGAACAAAAACGATTCTTTTCAAAAATCCCTACAAAACTTGATGGAGGAAGATAAGTTCCATCCTCTAATTTCCATCGAACTAAGGCTTCGGCAGAAACAACTAAATTCGAATCTAAATCAACCTTAGGCTGCAACACCATTTCAAAACAATTTGAATCCAAAGCTTGCTGCATATTAGATTCAACAAAATTTTCAAACTCTTTTTTCTTATGCACTTCTTCATCAAAAAAACAAATATTTTCAGAAGCCATTTCCTTCGACTGAGCTAAGGCAAACGTAACATTTGTAAGCATTTGTTCAAATGAATATTTTTCTTGTCTTGCACCATTACAAATAACACCACAACAAAATTCATATTCATAACAAAAATCTTTTGTATTTTGACGAATACTATTAAATATCGCATGAATACGATTTGAAACCTTATTTTCAGCCGTATCCATCAATAACATGTAGAAAACATCGGCACTATCTCGACAAATAATTTCATTCTTTTTAAGCATTGGCTTTATACAAGTTACAATGCGACACAAAAATTCATCCGACTTATCTCTTCCTAAAATTTCATTCATAAATTTAAATCGACGCATATTTAAAGATACCAGTGAATAATCATTATTTTTATGGGCATACATACTTACAAGTTGTGTAAATCGATTGAAAGAGACTGCACCTGTTAAATGGTCCGTATAAGCTAACTTTTCCATTTCATCATCGTTTCTTACCATCATTCTATATGCGATCCACAATAAAAGAATGACTACAATCACAAATAACATCAAAACATAATTTGTAGTACGCGACATCACATATAAAGGATAATTTAATGATTTAGCTGAATTTACATAACATAAATACCAACCTTGAATCCCAATTTTTTTTACAACAATTCCATGTTCTTGACCTTTGACTTCTATCAATCTATTCACATTTTCGGATAGATTCATATTTTTTATGACAGCTAACACTTCATTTGATTCTAAATTTTTTTGAATTCCATAAAAATCTTTAAAATCCGTAATGTACAAATTCCCACCATTTATTGATTTTCTCATCAAATCTGTATATGGTTTCAAGCTACTATCAGCACACAATACTCCAACAATCTGATTTTCATTCTCATAAACAGGCACTATATATGTAAGCTTATAATACTTATTTTTTTGTTTAAATGTACATTGCTTCCCCAAAAAACCATTCTTAATTTTATCTTTATATTCATCTGATAAATTATTATACGAAAACTTAGAATCCTTTTTTGAAGAATACACATTATGATTCATATCGATAAATTGAATCGATGAAAAATCACTCTCTTTTTTCATTTCAAATAATGAGAAATCTAAATCCGTTTCCTTATTTAAATTTCTTGCGAAAGTATTCAATAAAACTAAGTCTGTATTCTTTTTTGAAGAAACACGTTGTACACACAAATCTATTTCTTGATCCATAGTTGTATATGTTGCCTTATTTAAACTATCGTCTGCATGATTGATAAAAAGAAAAGCCATCAATAAAATTCCAAGCACCATCAAAATAGAGAAGATCAATAGTTTGTAAATTCTTTTCCTTAATACACTTGCATCCATATACAATCTACATCTTTCTATTATCTGTTTCTATCTAGTTCTGCTTTATGAACTGAGTAATTCATACGATAGTTTTTCTTTCTAAAAATACTATAAAATTTATTCGAAATACGCTGTATAACCAAATGCGCATTCTCTTCTGTTTGGCAATCTACAAGAAGTAATAATTGAGTTTCACTAGTACGTGTAAATAAATCGTTGCTTCTTAAACAAGAACTTACCAATCTTTTTACGCGATCAAAATCTAAACCAATTTTCTCATAATCCAAAGTACCATCTGAAAATTGCAGCATAATTAAGTAATAGTTCTGTTCGTTACGAATTGACATTTTCAATAACAATTCATAGAAATATTTAAATATCTCATAAGAACAGAAAAAGCCTTGATTTTGCTGGTCACGACTTGAAAGTTCCTTCATTATTGTTTCCATATCTTTACTTTCTTCTTTTGCGTGATCAGCAATAATAATGTCGTACAACTGTTTAAAGCGCTTTGATAATCCTGTGCCTAACTCAGATAAGAAGATATCATTTAATTCATCATAGCATTTTAATGCCTCACGATAATTACGTGTTGCCGCTAAACCCTTCATATAATAGTAATGCAAACCTTCATTAAATGGTTCAATCAATACCGCCTGATAATCCATCAGCATCATTTCATCATAACGCTTTTGTGTATATAAATAACAAGATGTTCGCATCATTGTTTTAACATACATCTGTCTAAACACTTCTTGTTTTTGTAGAATCCAATGAAGCTGACTTGGTGATGCATAAAAACGACCTTGATATAATCTAAATATTTTTCTAGCAATCTTAAACTCTTTTTCATCCAACAATTCAGTGCCCTCGTTGATTTGATTATAAGCCTTTTCTAATTCTACAAAATCAATATTCCAATCTAAATTTGGATTTAAGATATAGCCCTTTCTTGTCGTAACAATAACTTCTTTATCCTTAAAAAAATCAATTTCATTTAGTTCGGAACGCAATCTAAAAATAGAGAATTTTAATGCACTAGATGGATTTTTACTTTCCGGCCATAAAATATCGATCAATTCATCTTTTTGAACTGGCTTCTCACTATGAAACAATAACACTTGCAGTAAATTCACCAATTGTTTGCCAAACAATTCCACAATATTAACTGTCACATTATCGTTCGTGATTTCCAATCCCCCAAAGGTTTTTACATAGTAAGTATCACTCATGTTGATTCTCCTTTCAAAAAATTATATAGTATCTAACCTAGTTTTATTTTACAATAAATTTCTAAAACAAAAAAGCAGAGAATCACAAAATTCCCTGCCAATGGTTATTTAATTAAATATTCAATATGTTGATAACGAATGCCATTCTCTTCAATATTCGAAAGTACCTTTCTAGTATATAAAGATTTATCAAATTTAGGAAAATACACTTGTGCATCCGCTGAAGCATCTATCTCAGTCAATACTAATCTACTTGCATATTTAAGCATTTCACTATAAATCATTCCTCCACCAATACAAAAGATTTCTTCATTCACATCTTTATAGCGATTCATAAATTCTTCAACACTCGAACACAATTCAATATCGTCTCCAAGATTTGAACAAGTTCGTGAAATAACGACATGATGACGCTTAGGCAACTTACCAGGAAGACTCTCAAACGTTTTTCTTCCCATCACAATCGTGTGACCTGAAGTTTCTTGTCTAAAAAACTTTAAATCCTGTGGCAAATGCCATATCATATCATTATTTTTACCTAGTTCATTATTTTTTCCAATTGCTGCAATTAATGTTAATTTCATAAACCACCTATTGTGCTAAAGGAAAACTGATTTTCCCCATGTGCTCGTATCCATTCAATTTAACATCTTTTGTAGGATCAAAATCATAGAAATTTGTAATATCTGGATTCAACCATAATTCTGGTGCTGGCAAAGAACCCATTGTTTCATAACGATTTAGCTGTTCTTTGATTCCATCAACCTGGTTTATATAAATATGTGCATCCTTGATAGACCAATCAATCGTACCTGGTTTTAATCCGGTAACTTGAGCTACCATCATCAATAAAACTGCATATTGTGTAACATTAAAAGGCAATCCTAAAGGAACATCACAACTTCTTTGATGAACCCAAATGTTTAATTTACCATCTGTCACATCCCATTCTGAGCTCCATACACAGCTTGGAAGTACAGCTGTATCTAGTTCACTATCCTGCCATAAAGAAATGACACGTCTACGATCTTCTTTATCATTTTTTAAAGAATCCAAAAGCTTATTCATTAAATCATATTTTTTTACAATATATCCATAAGCGGTTCCAATCGTATGGGCAAAACTTGGATCAAAATGTTTTAATACTTTACCCGTATTTTCATCGATCCAGTCTCCATTTTCATTGATTTCCCATTTATCCCAAATATGAACATTTCTTTCTTGAAGCCAACGAACATCATTACTTTGTGCTTGATAGATCCATAACATTTCTGTAACGGCTTGACGAATAAATAATTGTTTCGTTGTTAAAATAGGAAATTCTTTCGTTAGATCCAAATGGAAATGTGCACTCGGAATTTTAATCGTGTCAATTCCTGTACGATTATGTACTTGAACTCCATTTTCTAAAATATCCTTACATAATCCGCAATAAACATCATCAAAGTATGACATCCAGGTCCTCCTTTAAAATATTTTCTTCAATAAAATGAGCCACGGCACTTTCATCATTTGTATACGCACTCACAAATGCACCACAATCTTTAACTTGCTTAGAGCCATTTTTCATGCAGACTCCCATACCGACCTTTTGAAGCATCTCCATATCATTTTGTTCATCTCCAAAAGCAACACAGTTTTCAAGTTTTACACCAAAATGCTTTGCGACCTTTTCAATCCCATATCCCTTATTGATTCTAGGATCTACATACTCAAACAAGTTATCGGCTGTTAAAAAGCCAACACAAGCCTCATTCTTATATTGTTTAGCACGCTCTAATACAATTGGCATATATTCTTTATCACAATGAATAATCAACTTATTACAAGTATTATTCTCTAGATATGGTTCAAGATCAATTTCAATTTCTGTTTCACCAAAAATTCGTGCATGTTCTTGTGTTTCGATGCTCGTACGATTTGTATATCGAGTAGCTCCTTCTAAAATCCAGAAATCTACATCTAGATCCTCAAAGAAATGAATAATATCTAATACAATTTCTCCATCTAGCACATGATACTCTTCTTTTGAACGTTGTCTTAAATCATATAAGACACCACCATTCATCCCCATAATAAAGCTTACACTATCTTCAATTTGCCATTCTTTTAACATAGCACGCACTGTTTCAACAGGACGACCAGAAGCAATCCCAAATAAAATACCGTGATTTTTTAATTTTGACACTGCATCACGATTCAAATCCGATACCTGCTTTTTTGAATTTAAGAAAGTTCCATCTAAATCTGTCGCAATCAAAGTAATTGGTTCCATAAATTATCCTTCGTATGTTAAGAATGCTGCATATCCTTTTTTTGCTTCATAGATATCAGCTTTACTTGCTAATTCAAATGGAGCATGCATGTTATGTAATGCTACACCACAGTCAATAACTTGCATTCCATAGTTTGCTAAGATATAAGCGATTGTTCCTCCACCGCCTTGGTCTACTTTTCCAAGTTCACTTGTTTGCCAAGCAACATCGTGATCATCCATGATACGACGAATCAATGCAATATATTCTGCATTCGCATCATTACATCCACTCTTACCGCGAGCTCCTGTATATTTATTAAATACGATACCCTTTCCAAATTCAGCTTGATTTCTTGGACTTGATGCCGATGCATAAATTGGATCATGAGCAGCACTTACATCACTAGAAAGCATAGTTGAATTCATCATTGCACGTTTTACACTTAATGCAGAATAATCACCCATACATTCCATGACTTCGGCAACAAAATTTTCAAAGAACATTGAATGCATACCTGTAGCACCTTGCGAACCAACTTCTTCTTTATCAACCAATAAACAAACGGCTGTACGTTTTACATTTTCTGCTTCTAATTGAGCCATTAAACTTGTATAAGCACAAATACGATCATCATGACCATAACCTAATACCATACTTGAATCAAATCCACAACTTCTTGCACGTCCTGCAGGAACCACTTCTAATTCAGCTGAAACAAAATCTTCTTCTTTAAATCCATAAGTTGATTTTAAGATTTTAGCCACATTTGCCTTGACAGCATCCTTCTCTTCGCTTTCCAAAGGAATCGATCCAACTGTAACGTTTAAGTCTTCTCCTGCAATTACTTCATTTGCCTTTTTTTGTAATTGATCGGCACTTAAATGAATCAATAAATCACTAATCACAAATACTGGATCACTTTCTTTATCTCCAATCGCAATATCTACAGTTGAACCATCTTTCAAACAAACAACACCATGAATTGCTAAAGGCAAAGTAACCCATTGATATTTTTTAACTCCACCATAATAGTGAGTATCTAAATATGCTAGATTTCCATCTTCATATAATGGATTTTGTTTCAAATCTAAACGAGGACTGTCAATATGAGCTCCTAAAATATTCATACCCTTTTCTAATGGGTTTGAACCAATGTGCATCAACGCAATCGATTTATTCATCATATTTACATACACTTTGTCCTGCGCTTTTAAAATTTCTTTATTTTCGATTACTGCTTTGATATCACGATAACCATATGATTCAGCTAATGCAATCGCATTTTTTACGCAAGCTCTTTCAGTTTTAGAATTTGACAAAAAATCAATGTATGCATCACTAAATTTCATTACATCTTCAAATTCTTCTTTTGAATATTTATTCCAAACTACTTCACTCATGCTTCTACCTCCAACATTTTAAACAAGCGTTTTGATAATTCTATTTTTGACTCCATTGTATTCATCCAAGTAATACTTCCTATTTCATCACTCATATTTAACAAGCCTTTTTGTTCCAATAAATCCTTAGTATGCAAGGTTGTCCCCACACTGCCTTCAATAATATGAATATTCGGACATAGTCTTTCTAAATATTTTGTGTAAAAAGGAAAATGGGTACATCCAAGAACAATACTATCTAGATTTTTATAGTCACAAGCCACTAAATACTCTTTTAATACAGATTCTACAAGGTTTGTGTCATCCAATTTGTCATCTTCGACCATTCTTACTAACTTTGGACAAGGTACTTTCATAATATGATGCTCATCTTTAAATCGATTCATCAAATCCGCAAATTTCTTCTCAGACAAAGTAAGTTCAGTTGCCCATACTGCAATTCTTTGATTATCGCCTCGATCACATGCCACTTTTAAAGCTGGCTCCATCCCAATGATATCTACATCATATTTTTCTCTTAGAAGTTTCACACAAGCACTTGTTGCCGTATTACATGCGATTACGATTGCCTTTACATCTTGTTTTATAAATTCATCGCAAATTGCAATACATCGCTTCGTGATTTCTTCTTTTGTCTTTGTTCCATAAGGATTGTACTTACTGTCACCTAAATAAATTAAATTTTCATTAGGAAGTAAGCTATGCATCGTGTGTAAAACACTAATTCCTCCTAATCCTGAATCAAAAACACCAATTGGACTTTTCGAATTCATACAAAACGCTCCTTTTTTCATCTTTTCAATTATACAACGTATAAAGAAAACATCCAAGTCCTCAAACTTGGATGCATCAATGACTAAATCGATTATTCATTTCTTTTAAGATATTCAACAATTCTTTTTTTCCAATTCCATTATGAATCAAACTATCCGGATAAATTCTATCATTATGAAATAATTGAATCAAAGCTGCTTGTAGCTCTTTAAATGACATCGCTTCAAATTCTTTATTTACCAAATAGTCTTCATACTCTTTCATATTGACTAAATCTGTCGCATAAAAAGAAAGAACCATCTCCATCAATAAAGATTGAACATTTTCATTATCTTCAGTTAAATCCGAATTTGCCCAACAAATATCTTCATCCGTTAAATCATCTAATTTTTCTATAAATGTCTGAATGAATGTTGCATCATCCATTTTTTCTTTCGCAAAATAATTTGAAATTTTCATATATCCTCCAAAAAAAAGAGGTTTAAGGCTTTCATCACTTCCTTAAACCGCTTTCCGTAATATTTATATTCCCATATAAATATTACAATGAATTTTGTTTGTATCTAATATTATTATGTTCTTGTAAACAAACAAAATTCTGTATAGATAAAACCACCACATTTTATCTATACACCTCTAATCCACTTTTCCTTCGCAGAGTTTACCACGCTCTGCATGTCCCTTTGGCAGCTCATCACACTGCCAAGTAAATGATAGCACATATAAAAAGGGTAAGCAAGCTCACCCTTTTGTCAGTCTATGACCTATAAAGGAAGTAGTTGGTAGTGTTTCAGTCATAGAACTTACATTTATATTTTAATCTTATTTTTCTTGTTGTAAAGCCTTCATAATTTTTTCATAATGCAAAAAAGATTGTTTCTCATTCATTAAGACAAGTTCATCTAAAGTAACACATTTACAATCTATACTTTCATTTGTGTTTAATACTACATCACTTAGTTTAAAATCAAATTTAAAATGATAAATATCTACAAAATAATTATCATGTCGATCATTATCCTCATTAAAATAAGAATAGACAACTCGACCATTCTTTACATCAAGATTCGTTTCTTCCTTAACTTCACGTTTGATCGCATCTAAACTTGATTCTTTACTTTTAGCACCTCCACCAGGCATTTCCCAATGTCCAGCAGCCCATTTCTTGTTCAATGCTCTTTGTGTAACTAAATATTTTCCATCTTGATTTTCTAAAACAGCCAAAACATACATCATAAATTCTCCAGGTTGAAATAAATATGTTGTACGATCAACCACTCGATTTAAGAATTTTCTTTCTTTATCATATAAATCAATAAATTCACTCATCGATGCACGCTCCATTTTCATCTCTATAAAAACAAGAATAATGCCCTGTATGACATGCAGCACCTACTTGTTCGACTTCTAACAATATCGTATCTTCATCACAATCAATGCGAATTTTTTTCACATGCTGATAATGACCACTCGTTTCTCCTTTGACCCATAAACTTTGTCTTGAACGAGAATAATAAGTGGCAAGTTTTGTTTCAACTGTTTTTTTATAACTTTCCTCATTCATATATGCGAGCATAAGCACTTTTTTTGTTTCCACATCCTGAACGATACAAGGAATCAAGCCATTTTGTTTCTTAAAATCCAACTGTATCATAGTCTAACTGCAACTCCTTCTTCTTTTAGATATTTCTTTACATTTTGAACACTAGATTCTTCGTAATGAAAAATACTGGCCGCAAGAGCAGCATCACTAACTTCTAATGCCGACTTAAAATCTTCTAATTTACCACATCCACCAGAAGCAATCACAGGTACATTGACAATTTTAGAAACAGCTTTATATAACTCTAGATCAAAGCCTTCTTTAGTGCCATCCGCATCCATACTTGTCAACAAGATTTCTCCTGCACCCAAAGATACACCCTTTAAGATCCATTCCATACAATCAATTCCTGTATCTTTTCTGCCACCTTCTACATAAACATTCCAACCCGTATTATCTGCTCTTTTTTTCGCATCTACAGCTAAGACAATACATTGATTACCAAATCGTTTACTGGCTTCTTCAATTAATGAAGGATTGCGAATGGCCGCACTATTTAAACTCACCTTATCAGCTCCTGCCATCAACATAACGCGCACATCTTCAATCGTTGAAATACCTCCACCTACTGTAAAAGGAATAAATATTTCTTTTGCGACACGCCTAACAACATCGACCATTGTTTTTCTTTTTTCCACCGTTGCGCTAATATCTAAAAAAACCAATTCATCCGCACCATCTGAATAATATTTTTTTGCCAAGGCAACTGGATCTCCCACTTCTTTTAACCCCACAAAATGAATACCTTTAACAACCTGACCATCTTTCACATCTAAACAAGGTATGATTCTTTTCGTTAGCATATGCTTATCGCCTCTTTCAAATCTAATGTTTTTTCATAGATTGCCTTACCGGCAATAACACCATATAAACCTAAATCTTTACATTTTTGAATGTGTGACAAATCACGTACACCACCTGAAGCAATGATGTTGCATGATACATGATTTTTAAGTGCTTCTAGCATCTCAAAATTTGGTCCTTGTAACGTACCATCCTTCGAAATATCTGTACAGATCAATGTCTTCACACCAATTTTTTCCATTCTTTTCGCAAAATCCAAATAATATTCTCTACTCGTTTCTAGCCAACCAGAAGTACAGACATAACCATCTTTACAATCTAAGCCAACCGCAATCTTTGAACCATATTTTTTCACTGCATCTTTTAATAAGCAAATATCCTGGATAGCTGAAGTCCCTAAAATCACTCTGGATACACCATTTTCAATATAAAAATCAATGGCTTCCATTGTACGAATTCCCCCGCCTACTTCGATAGGCAATTGACAAGTCTTTACAATTTCACAAATCAAACTAGCATTCACACGACTTCCTTCTTTTGCACCATTTAAATCGACAACATGCAAATAGCTAGCTTTTTCTTTTTCAAAGGTTTTTGCGCAAGCCAATACATCTTCTGCAACACATTTTGATTGACTATAATCGCCTTGATATAATCGAACCGGCTTTCCATCTAATATATCTATTGCTGGTAATACAATCATTTAGAACTCCTTTCCAAAATATTCCAATATTTTTAATCCATCTTTTCCACTTTTTTCTGGATGAAACTGACATCCCATAATATGTCCATGCATAACTAAACCAGGTATTTTCATGTTCCCATACATAGAGTATCCAATCAAATCTTCATCATTCATATCTTTGGCATAATAAGAATGTACATAATACACATATGTATTTTCTTTAAAAATATTTTGATTTTGATTACTTTCTAAAGCGTTCCAACCAATCTGAGGGATTTTTACACTTATATCCTCCATATGACAAACATTCCCTTTTATAAAGCCAAAGCCTAGACAATATCCATTTTCTTCACTCGATTCAAACAAGGCTTGCATTCCCAAACAGATTCCTAATAAAGGAATATCTTTTTTCACTTGTTGTTCAATAAAATCATATAAACTCATCGAATGTAAGGTATTCATACAATCTTGAAAAGCTCCAACACCCGGTAAAATCAATTTATCACATTTGGATAAAACCGAAATATCTTTTGAAACAACACTCTCTAGGCCTAAATGATCACAAGCGTTTTTTACACTGTGTAAATTAGACATACCATAATCTATAATTCCAATCATTCTAACACCCCTTTTGAACTTGGGATCTTATCCGATTCTATTTTTACAGCTTGTTTTAAAGCACGACCAAACGCTTTAAATATAGCTTCTACTTTATGATGATCATTCTTCCCGTAGAAGACATTGATATGTAGTGTAACACCAGATGAAACGCTAAAAGCTCTAAAGAACTCTTCGACCATTTCACAAGACATCGTGCCTATATTTTCACGATTAAAGTCGCAATTGAAAACTAAATATGGACGTCCACTAATATCAAGTGTGACATTACACAATACTTCATCCATAGGCAAATTCATACTTCCATAACGAGCAATTCCTTTTTTATCGCCCAATGCTTCTAAAAATAGTTTTCCTAATAGTATACCGCAATCCTCAATGGTATGATGGTCACATACTTCTAAATCACCATCAGCCTTAACTACTAAATTAAAATTAGAATGAAACGCAAACAATGTCAACATATGATCAAAAAAGCCAATTCCTGTATCAATTTCACTATTTCCATTTCCATCTAAATTTATCTTTTCATAGATTTTTGTTTCCTTTGTATCTCTACTTTTTTCAGCTGTTCGCATACTCAAATCTCCTTAGAACATCTAACACCATTTCATTTTCTTCTTTTGTTCCAATCGTTATACGAAAACTTGCATCTTCATAATTTCGTATCGTGATATTCTTTTCTTTAAACATTGCAAGCAACAAATCTTTTTTTTCACTTCTTCCAAACAAGAAATTCGCATTTGATGGATATATTGTCAGTTTCTTAAATTCCTTTACTTCTTGATACATTCTTTCTCTTTCCGAGATAATTGCCGCAATAGTATCCTTATATTCAACTGTATGTTTCAATACAACACTTGCAATGGTTTGTGTCACACTACTTAGTGCATATGGTATAAATAAATCTCTTAATTTTTCAACTTGTTGTCCTAACATGAATCCACAACGAATTCCAGCCAATCCATAGGCCTTAGATAGAGTTCGACAAACAAAAACCATTGGATATGTTTTTAATAAACCAATTGCACTTTCTTTACCAAACTCCATATATGCTTCATCAAAGATAACAGGAATATCTTTAAAGGCTTCACTAATTTTTTTCATTTCACATAATGTGATCGCATGTCCTGTAGGATTATTTGGATTTGAAAATAAAATCATATCTACCTTTTTATCTTTTCCATTTGAAATAAACGCATCCACATCAAATGAACCATCTTGATTTGTTTCATATTTTTCAATCTTCGAATGATTCAACCCTACATAATAGTCATACATAGAAAAGTCTGGACTCAAAGTATAAAGTGTTTTGTTTTCCTGCAAATAATATTGAATCAAAAAGCCTAACATTTGATCCGATCCATTTCCCGATAAGATCCAAGAAGATGGAACATTCATAATATCTGCATATAAACTATGTAATTCTTGACAAGTTGTATCTGGATAACGATTTAAGGATAGATTTGAAATCGCCTCTAAAATTTCTTGTTTAATATTTTCATCCACATTTTGACTTGCTTCATTCGCATTTAACAAAATGCCAGATTGTACATGTGTTTTATATCCCTGCATTACTTTTCCCTCACTTTTGCAGCATTGGCATGTGCCTGTAAATGCTCTTCACTCGCAATAGTCTCAATATATTTTGCGTAAGTTTCAATAGCTTGTTTTGAATAATATAAATAAGATGATTTTTTGATAAAACTATCTACAGATAATGCACTTGAAAATCGTGCTGTTCCACTAGTAGGCAAAACATGATTTGTTCCGCCAAAGTAGTCTCCAATACTTTCACATGTATAATATCCTAAGAACACACTACCTGCATTTTTTACTTCATTTAAATATTCCATTGGGGTTGAAATCATTAACTCTAAATGTTCCGGTGCAATCTCATTACTAATTGAAATACACTCTTCAATTGAATCACATACAATGGCCTTACCATAATTTTTTAAGGATTGTTCCACAATTTCTTTTTTAGGTAAAACAGCACTTTGTTTTAAAAGCTGTTCATTTACTTCACTTAATAGTTTTTTGCTTGTCGTCAAAAGAATGGCACTTGCCATAGGATCATGTTCAGCTTGCGATAATAGATCTGCAGCCACATATTCTGCATTCGCATTTTCATCTGCTACAACTAAGATTTCACTTGGACCTGCAATCATATCAATATCAACTGCGCCATAAACTAATTTTTTAGCAGCTGCTACAAAAATATTTCCTGGACCCACAATCTTATCCACACGATCAATCGTTTCAGTTCCATAAGCTAAAGCTGCAATAGCTTGAGCTCCACCAATCTTATAAATCTTATCAACACCTGCAAGTTTGGCGGCATACGCAATATTAGGGTGAATCGTTCCTTCTTTGTCTGGTGGAGTCACCATCACTACATTTTTTACTCCGGCAATTTTTGCAGGAATTGCATTCATTAAAACGCTACTTGGATATTGGGCTCGTCCTCCTGGCACATAGATTCCTACAGCTTCTAAAGGAAGGACTCTTTGTCCTAAATAGATTCCCATTTCTTTTTGAAGTAAATATCCATTTTGTTTTTGAAGTTTGTGAAAATCCTCAATATTTTGTTTTGCCAATTCCATCGCACGAATAAAATCTTTATCGCATTTCGAAATCTGCATATCCAGTTCTTCTTGCTTCACTTCCATTGAATCTAACAACACCTTATCAAATTGTTTTGTGTATTTTAAACATGCCTCATCTTTATTATTTTTAACATCCTGAATAATATTCGATACAGTCACTAATACGTCTGTACTTAAATCTTGTGTTCGAGACATCAAATATTCTTTTAGTGCATCCTTATCTTCTTTATAGATTTGCGTCAACATTTTCATTCACCTTCCTACTTAAATCTTCTATCACTTTCATAACTTCTGAATGTTTTAATTTGAAACTTGCTTTATTTACGATGACACGAGCACTGATATCACATACTGTATCTAATACAACTAAACCATTTTCTTTTAATGTTGTTCCTGTTTCCATAATATCAACAATTCCATCGCATAAGCCTAGAATAGGAGCTAATTCAACGGAACCATCAATCTTAATAATTTCTACATCCATACCTTTCGATAAAAAATATTTTTTCGCAACTTTTGGATATTTAGTTCCAATCTTAATATGTCCTACTTTTGAAAACAAATTATTTTCAGGTAAGCTTGCCACAATGAATTTACATTTTCCAATTTTTAAATCTAACAATTCATAATTATCATTCTCATTTTCTAGAATCGTGTCTTTACCAACAACTCCAATATCGGCAACACCATGATTGACATAGGTAATACAATCATTGGATTTAACCAGAAAGTATTGAATATCTTCGATTGAATCTTTAAAAACAAGTGCACGACCCTTATCTTTTAAGGCTTCAATTCCATATCCTAATTCCTCTAACATCGATACGGTCTGTTTTTCTAGTCGACCTTTCGTCAACGCAATAGATAAACTCATCATTCTACCTCCTTTACATAAATTGTTTCATCTAAGGAAGGCTCTAATATAACACTTCCTTCTTTTCGCAACGTATTGGCTTGTTTCATAGCTTCGATTTGTTTGGATTCAGGATAATAAATTATAAACTTCTTTTTAGGTTGTACATCGACATGATTAATGAGTGGATCTAACTTTACACTAAAGCCGCAAGCTGGTAAATCTCGGCCGAATTTCTTTAGCAAACAATCATATCTTCCACCACTTAAAATACTTGTTCCAACGCCAGATACATAGCCTTCAAATATGATTCCTGTATAATAATCAAGATGTGCCACTTTTCCTAAATCTATTGTTACATTTTCTGAATATCCTAATTCCTTTAAAGATTGAATACATTCCTTCATTGAATCTAAAACATTCTTTAATGAATCATCGAAACAATAAGCATAAGCTTCATCTAATATATTTACATCTCCACAAAGAAATGGAAGGTGCATGAAGAAATCCACAATTTTTTCACTTAAATATAAAGAATCCAAATAGACTTTTAAATCGACCATACTCTTTCTATCTATTAAATTTGCCAGAACGCTGATTTCATTTGTGCTTAATCGAACCACTTTACATGCAGCTTGGAAAAATTGAACATTTCCAATTTCTAAAGTATAGTTTTTGAAGTTTTTCATTACTTCTAAAGCACAACATAGAACTTGAACATCACTTTTTGAATCTAAACCAATCAATTCGATACCACAATCAGTCACTTCGCTTCTTTTCCCCGCAAACTTTTGACGCACTTTAAATACATTTGACGTATAGCGATATCGAAATGGAGGCTTTGAATCTTTAAACTTAGATGCACATACACGCGCAATTGGTACGGTCATATCTGTTCTTAATGTTAAGATTTTTCCATTTTCATCAAAGAACTTATACATATCTGTAGTTTGAATATTTTTAAATGCATTTTCATAAGTCTCATAAAATTCAATTGTTGGTGTGATAATTTCTTCATATCCAAAAGACTCAAAAATTTGTTCTAAAATATTTTGTAGATATTTTTTCTTTTCACATTCTTGAAGAATTGTATCCTTCATCCCTTGTGGTAATTGTATTTGTTGCATAATGACCTCCTTATAAACAAAAAAACTTCCGCCCTAAGGACGAAAGTTATACTTACGTGGTTCCACCTTATTTTACTAAATAATAGCCTCATACCTGATAACGCCAGGAATACGTTAAAAACTACTGATTTTCATCTTTACAGCTCAAAGACGTGTTCAACCAGCCTTACTCTTTCTTTACACCAGCCAGAAAGTCTCTTGAAGCAGTACTGATTTACTATTTCTTTTCATTGCTTTGAAAATAATATAGTATTATTGAAAATAAATGTCAATAATAAATGTAAATATTTTACATTTTCTCCCATGAATAATAAGATCCTCCAAAAACAAACAAATGCTCAAAAGGAAGAATCGAACGAATTCTTTCATTCAATCCATTTGGATTCTTCGCATCATGTTCAATTGTTTTCACAAGACGATTTTTTCCTCCAACACTCTTATACATTTTCAATTGCCATCCATTATCTTCAACTTCTTTAGATTCTAAATCAAGATTAGATATTGCCTCTAATATGTTATATGCAGCCTCTTTAGATATACTTGATTGTTGTGTCTTTAATGGCTTTACACCTTCTTTTGTCATGATATATCGAGTCAAATACACTCGGCCAGTTGCACTAATTGTTAAATTTTGAGCCACTTCTTCTGATACACTTGCATAATGCCATTTACTTATTAGACTGCGATTCAATTTTATGCATTGTAAAGAATCCGATTCTTTCAAAAATAAATATCGCAATAATAATTCTTTAAACAAGCCTGATTCTATAACACTTTTTAAAAAGCAAGGTACAAAATTTTCTTTTTCAAACACATATGTAATATATGTATAGATTTCTGTTTCATCTAAATCATGAATACTTTTATTTAATACAGAATCAATGTGCAACATATATTTTTCATCATTTTTACCCTCTACTTTTAAACAATGATACACATTTAAAATGATAGGATCATATTCATCTTTTACATGGTAACCCACATGTAAAAGATCCACACACGCATGAATGCTATCAATCATAGAATCACCTACTTTGTATTTGAAACTGCCCAGTTCGCATCAATAATATAATCTTGTTTAATATCAGACATGAATACTTTTTCTACTTGTTTATATACACCTTCATGGAACGGCATAAAATGCATTTTATCACTTTCTCTTTCATCCAACACCATTACATAATGAGGATTTTCTAATGTTTGAATATTCCAATAATATAAACCATTCACATTATCAGCATCTTCATATTGGGAAAGTACTAAAAGCTTATATAATTCCATAATACGATCATCAAATCCACTATCTGAAATTAAAATTTTTTCAATCCAATCTCGCTCATTATCAACAATACGTACTGTATAATCTGCATCTACATTCACATTATCTAAAGCTGTCTTACTAGAGTCTAAATCTTTTTCTTCGGTAAACTGAATCAAAAGTTTCTTTTCCATATCATGATATAAAACAGGATATGGAATATGAAACTTAGAATGACAATATTCACATTCTATGTCGAAAAGTGTTCCACTCAACACTTTTGTCTTAATATCCTTATCTAATTGTACGTTGATTGAAGTATAAATATTTGCATTAAATTCCTGATGACATTCAGGACATGCTAACTTTATTTTCTTTTCCATAATTCCTCCTATTTATTCGCTAAAACATTAGGAACAAGTTCCACAAAACAATCTTCATATTCTTTTTGAAGAGCAATTTTCAGTTCTCGATTGGCTACCTCAAGTTCTGTAAAAGACATTGTGTCAATTCGTGTTGTGAAGTAAATCGATATCCACATTTTCCTTCCTGTAGTCGTAATATCATAGAAAACAGGGTCATAGGGATAATCATCTAATATGGATGAAGAAATTTTTTTTATTTTTGTGACTTCTTCTTCATCTGGACTTAAAAGCATTAAACTTCTAAAGCTATCCCCTATCATTTGAATGGGTTCTTTCATCATACCTAATGCCAATACAATTGCCACTATCTGATCAAAATATGGTGATATAAAAGCGAATGGTGTATGCGTTAAAAACGAAGATAAGAAAAACGCTAGCGATACACCTACACTTGAAAATACATCTATTTTCCATCCATAAATTTCGACATCCACTGTAGGAGATGTTACCTTCTTATTGATTTGCATAAGTATGAATAAAATTAATGCTGAAAAGCATGTTAAAATCGTTTCAAACATCGATACTTGCATATGATCAATTTCATTTCCTCCATTCAACATAATTTGAACGTTATTCATAATAAGAACCATCATAACCGCTATGAACATAAATCCTTTTAATAAAATCACTATACTTTCAAGTTGTGCATATCCAAAGGGATGCTTTTCCGTTACGGGTTTATAAAATAAAGGAATAATATAAATCGTTAATCCAATGACTACAAGTTCAGTTGAATCATAGACAGTATCTGCCAAAACTGATTGGGATTTAGAATAAACAGCCATAATCAATTCTGCAAGTGCAAATACAACACCGGACCAAAAAGAAATACGCATTACAATTTGTTCCTTTTTCTCTTTCATTCTCTCACCTAATTTCCTTGTCATTATACCACAAGAAAAAGGAACGCTTAATAAAACGTTCCTATTGTTGATTACGAATATAGTTCAATGCTCCACCTGCCATAAGAATATCTACATCTTCTTTACTGATAGGCGCACGCACTTTATATGTTTCTTTCTTTGTCACATTTTCAACAGTTAAATCAAATGAATCATAAAGTGAATCGACATTTTCAATTTTCAATTCATCCATTTCATCGATTTTGTCATAATCGGCTTTATCATCAAATACAAGCGGCAACAAGCCAAAGTTAACTAAGTTAGCCAAATGAATACGTGCAAAAGATTTTGTTAAAACAGCTTTTATCCCTAAATACATTGGTGCAAGTGCAGCATGTTCTCTACTTGATCCTTGACCATAGTTTTCACCTGCCACAATAATACCTCCATTATTTTCTTTACATACTTCATCAAAATGAGGCTTATTGTTCTCAAATACGAATGTAGATAATTTTTCGATATTTGAACGATAAGGTAAAACCTTAGCTCCTGCTGGTGCAATATGATCTGTCGTGATATTATCTGGTAATTTGATGACAACTTTTTTATCAATAGTTTGATCCATCGGCGTATTTGCGGGTAGTGGTTTAATATTTGGTCCGCGAACAATTTCTACATTTTCTGGAGTATTACTTGGGGCATAAATCAATGAATCATCAATATAGCTTTGTTCTTTTTCAAATTCATCAGCATATTCTAATGTTGTTGGATCTGTAATAACTCCTGTAATTGCACTTGCTGCAGCCACTTCCGGTGATACTAAATAAATTCCAGCACTTAATGTTCCACTTCGACCATAGAAATTACGGTTAAAAGTACGTAAACTTACGGCATCACTTTTTGGACTTTGTCCCATACCAATACAAGGTCCACATGTACATTCTAGAATTCTGGCTCCACAAGACACGAATGTTGAAAGTGCACCATTTTCAATCAATTTCATAAGTACCTGTCTAGACCCTGGTGAAACAACTAGACTTACGTTATGGGCAATTTTTTTACCTTTTAAAATAGCAGCTGCCTTCATTAAATCTTCATAGCCAGAATTTGTGCAAGAGCCAATCGCAACTTGATCTACTTTCATACCTGCAAGTTCAGATACATTTTTTACAGCATCTGGTGAACTTGGACATGCAGCTAATGGTACAAGTTCATCAAGATTGATTTCGACAGTTTCATCATAATGACAACCTTCATCTGCACTTAAAGGAATATAATCTTCTTCTCTTTGTTGGCGTTTCAAAAATTCATGAGTAACTTCATCACTTGGAAAAATGGATGTAGTAGCTCCTAGTTCAGCTCCCATATTTGTGATGGTTGCTCTTTGGTAAACACTCAAATTTTTAACACCATCACCTGTATATTCAAAGACTTTACCAACTCCACCTTTTACACTTAATAATTCTAATAATTTTAAAATAATATCTTTACTAGAAACCCCATGAGCTAGAGTTCCTGTTAATTTTACTTCAACTACTTTAGGACATGTTAATCGATAGCCAATTCCAGCCATAGCTTTTGCAACATCCAATCCGCCGGCTCCAATCGCAATACATCCCATTGCGGATGATGTAGGTGTATGTGAATCGGATCCAATCAATGTTTTTCCAGGTTTTGCAAAACGTTCCAAATGGACTTGGTGACAAATTCCATTTCCAGGTTTTGAAAAATAAATACCATATTTACTGGCAACACTTTGAAGATATGCATGATCGTCTGCGTTCATAAATTCATTTTGAAGAGTATTATGATCGACATAGCTAACAGATAATTCTGTCTTTACTTGTTTCACTCCCATAGCCTCAAACTGCATATATGCCATAGTGCCTGTGGCATCCTGTGTTAACGTCTGATCCATCTTAATTTCAATGGGTTCTCCAGCTTCTAGCTTTCCTTTAATTAAATGTTTATCTAGAATCTTGTATGTTAAATTTTGCATTGACAATATCCTCCTAAAACGAATTATAACAAAAAATGTAACAAAATGAAAGTTTATGTTATAATATGTAACACATGAAAGGAGGTTTCAGAAAATGAAAACGCTAAAAGAAATCTATCAAGATAATGAAGAACATAATTTCATCGACTCTTCCTTATACTCTAGATACCGTGTTAAAGCTGGTCTTCGAAACGAAAATGGTACTGGAGTCAAAGTTGGTCTTACCAAAATATGTGATGTTATTGGATATAAAATTATTCATGAAAAGAAATACGACATCGATGGTCAATTAATATTTAGGGGTTATCCTATCAATTATTTAGTAAACAAACAACCATCAGATAAAATCTGTGGATTTGAAGAGACGGCCTATCTTTTAATTTTTGGCACTTTACCAAATGCAGAACAGTTAAAAGAATTTAAAGATTATTTACTAAACTTTAAAATGGGCCCTGTTGATTTACAGTATGAAACACCAAACATACTAAATGCACTTCAGATTGAGGTTTTAAAGCTATATGCAAAAGATCCAAGCGCAGATACAGATGATCTAGAAGAAAGAATGATGAAAGGTTTAAATATTCTTGCGAGTATTCCGCTTTTCACTTTTTCATATGCACGAAACAAAGTATTTAAGTCATATCCTTATCCAGATAGAAGCTTAGCTGAAAATATTTTATGCATGGCTAGAGGAAATGATCAATATACATTTGAAGAAGCTAAGATCATGGATACTTTATTAATGGTTCATGCCGATCATGGTGGAGGTAATAACTCTACTTTTGCCAATGTTGTTATTTCAAGTACAGGTACAGATATTTACTCTTGTATTTCGGCTGCCATTGGTTCATTAAAAGGACCTAAACATGGTGGTGCAAATTGTAAGGTAACGAACATGTTTAATGCGATATTCCATGAAGTTGGTTTTACTACAGATAAAACGACTCTAAAAAAAATTGCAAATCGTTTATTAGATAAAGACTTTTTTGATCATAGCGGATTAATATATGGAATTGGTCATGCAATTTACACAAAGAGTGATCCACGTGCCCTATTAATTCAAAAACAATGTAAGATATTGGCAAAATATAAAGGACAAGAAGAAATTTATAACTGTATTCATACATTTGAAAAAGTAGCTATAGAAGTTATGAAAGAAAGAAAAGGCATTGAAGTATGTGCTAATGTAGATTATTATTCTGGCTACGTTTATTCTTTATTAGGTATTGGAAATGAATTGTTTACGCCATTATTTGCAATTAGTCGTACAGCTGGATGGGTTAGCCATCATTTAGAAAATCGTCAATCAAATCGAAAATTAATACGCCCTGCCAATGTATATGTAGGAGAAATGGAGGAAGTCAAATGACTACAATAACAGTTTTTAAAGGAGATGGTATTGGTCCTGAAATTACGGATGCCGTCATAAAAGTATTAAATGCTGCAAACGCAGATTTAGAATATGAAATTTTTAATGTCGGAGCTAAAGTTTATGAGGAAACGGGAGAATATATTCCAGAAAAAGCTTTTGCCTCTTACGAAAAAAATAAGATTTTATTAAAATCTCCTATCACAACTCCAGTAGGAAAAGGCTTTCGTTCTTTAAATGTAACACTAAGAAACAAATATGATTTATGGGCTAATATTCGTCCAGCTAAATCAAATCCATGTATTGCTACTAGATTTGACAATGTCGATATCGTGACATTTAGAGAAAATACAGAAGATCTATATGTTGGTAAAGAAGAGCAGATTGATGAAAATACTGTTTATGCCTATAAAATTATCACAAAAAAAGCAAGTACAAGAATTATTAGGGCTGCTTTTGAATATTGTATAAAAAATAATCGTAAAAAATTAACTTGTGTACACAAGGCTAATATTTTGAAAATGAGTGATGGTTTATTTTTACACATTTTTGAAGATATTGCCAAAGAGTATCCTCAAATTGAAGCCAATTCATTAATAGTTGATAACACTTGTATGCAACTTGTTATGCATCCAGAAAAATTTGATGTAATGGTTATGCCAAATCTTTATGGAGATATTGTTTCTGATTTAACCAGTGGATTGATTGGTGGTTTAGGTTTACTTCCAAGTTGCAACAAAGGCGATGAGTATGCGATGTATGAAGCGGTTCATGGTAGTGCTCCAGATATTGCTGGAAAACATATTGCAAATCCAAGTGCTTTATTATTATCAGCTTGTATGATGTTAGATGATCTTCATCAGGAAAGTGTTTCAACAAAAATTCGAAATGCTTTAAATAAAACATTTGAAGAAAAGAAGGTATTAACTTTTGATCTTGGTGGAATCGCTACTACAGATGCATTTACAGATGAGATTATTAAAAATTTATAAAATAAAAGACGAAGTTTTTATTCTTCGTCTTCATCTTCGTCAGCCATTAAAGGTTGACGATTTTTTAATGTTAAAATATATGTTCCATCTTTTGGATATGCACTCTTGTCTTTTTGATCACTCAAGATTTCCAATTCACATGGATATCCTTCATTTTCAAGAATTTGTAAAAGATCATCCTTACCAATTTTTTTAGTAATAGTACGACCGCACGCACAATTACCATATTGATCAAGGCATTGTTTAATCCATACAGGAATTTTTGAAGCTGCCATTGTATCCTCCTTGATTAAAAGTATTCGCAAAATATATCATATGCAAAACACCTTTAAAAATCAAGTAGAATCCATCTTATCCTTCTAAAACCGCAATAATATTTGGATAATAAGTAAAACGATCATCTACAAACTGTAAAGCTTGATTAGCAATTTGTTTTGCCTTATCCTTATCTACACCTTCATAGATAGAAGCATAACGATAATAAATATAATCTTTGATTTGGTTTTCTCTTAAGATATAACCATAATCAGCATCTCCTAATCCATAATCACCATGCAAAATGTATAAATCAGCAACATCCATCATAATTCGATTTCTATAAGTATCATGTAGATCTTCTAATTGCGATAATACAGCATATATAAAGTGTTCATAATAATCAACATCTTCATACTTCCATGTTTTTAATACGCTATAAGCAAGATTCATGAATTCTTCTACAAATTTTTCTACATCAATTCCAATTTCTTCATCTAATTTTTTTGAATCATGAATATCTTTATGTTGTGCAATCATCAATACTTTACGCATTGTATCAAATTGAGCCTTATATTCATCTCCATCTGCCACAACATCTGTAAATGTATAATTCAACGCACGGTTAACATCAGCTTGTAAATCTTCCGCTTTTTGAGGTTTAATATCTGCTGTTTCAAATACTTTTGATACAAGTACTTCAACTAAACCTTCATCATATCCATCTTCTTCAAAATTAAATTTACCTGTTAATTGATATTTATTAATCAAATCCTTAGAAACTGATTTTACATCTGGATTTAAAATTAATTGTTGAATAATTGAATCACGTGTTACATCCATTGACATAGCTTTTGCTAAATCAAGACATGTATCTAATGATAATTTAGCATATTGTTCTTCTTTAGTCATTTTTTTAGTAGTTACCTTTTTAGTAGTTGCTTTCTTAGTTGTAGTTTTCTTTGCAGGAGCTTTCTTTTCTTCTACAGGTTTAGCTTTTGCCTTCTTAGCTGGAGTTTTCTTTGCTGTAGTTGCTTTTTTTGCAAGAGCCTTTTTTTCTTCTACAGTTTTAGCTTCTGCCTTTTTAGTTGGAGCTTTCTTTGCTGCAGTTTTCTTTGCAAGAGCTTTCTTTTCTTCTACAGGTTTAGCTTCTGCCTTTTTAGCTGGAGTTTTCTTTGCTGCAGTTTTCTTTGCAAGAGCTTTCTTTTCTTCTACAGGTTTAGCTTCTGCCTTTTTAGCTGGAGCTTTCTTTACTGCAGTTGCTTTTTTAGCAGGAGCCTTTTTTTCTTCTACAGGTTTAGCTTCTGCCTTTTTAGCTGGAGCTTTCTTTACTTCTGCAGGTTTTACTTCTTCTTTTTTTACTTCGACAGCTGGTTTTGTTTCTTCTTTCACTACTTTTTTATTTGTAACTTTTTTTGTCGTTTTTACTGGCATATGAAACCTCCCTTAAACGTGCTTTCTATAACGATATTATAGCACTGAATACAAATATTCCCAAATTTGTATAGACAAAAAGACGTATTTGACGCATATATTTCATATTAAATGGTGTATACTACTGAATATAATTAAAATAAGGAGGATTTGATATGCAAACACCACCAGAATTCAGGCCAAAAACATATGTACCTGTTCAAAATAAAATTCTGACCACAATCGGTACTATTATACTATCAGCCATAGTAGGATTTGGTGCTGGTTATGCCGGCAGCCATTTGTCTAACAATACAGATATTACCATCAAACAGGAAACACAAAAAGCAAAGTCAGGAACTATACAAGTAACTGATGTTTCTGATATTGTTGAAAAATGTAAAGATAGCGTTGTTGAAATCACTACTGAATCTGTCTCAAGCGGAAATTCTATTTTTGGCCAATATGTATCTCAAGGTGCAGGTAGTGGCGTAATTATTAGTGAGGATGGTTATATTGTCACAAACAATCATGTAGTCAACAATGCAACTAGTCTTAAAGTTACTACAACGGATGGAACAGAATTTGATGCTAAAATAATTGGTACTGATTCGCAAACAGATTTAGCTATCATCAAAATAGATGCGCAAAAGTTACAAGCCGCTACATTGGGTGACAGCGATACACTACAAGTCGGAGATCCAGCCATTGCGATTGGAAACCCATTAGGAGAACTAGGTGGTACAGTGACTACAGGTATCATTTCTGCTACTGATCGTCAAATTACAATTGACAATGAAACAATGACACTTTTACAAACTGATGCTGCTATAAACCCAGGTAACTCAGGCGGTGGATTGTTTAATTCAGATGGTAATCTGATTGGTATTGTAAACGCAAAAGAAAGTTCAACAGGAATTGAAGGATTAGGATTTGCAATTCCAATTACACCTGCCAAAGATGTTATTACAGAACTTATGCAGAATGGAAGTGTAACATCAAGACCAGCTCTAAATGTCAGTTTATATGACTATACATCGAATAACCAGGCTCAAAATTCCAAATACAAAGATGGCTGCTATATCGTACAAATTGTAAGAAATGGAGCTGCTGACAAAGCTGGATTGAAGCAAAATGATCGTATTATAAGTTTTGACGGACAAGATATTCATTCAACCAGTGATGTTAAAGCAATCTTAAAAAAGCATAAAATTGGTGATACTTTAAAAATAGTTGTTGAACGAAATTCAAAAAAAGTAGAAGTAGAAATCACCTTACAAGCACAAACACAATCCAATTAGCTCAATTGTAAAACTAAATCCCATTGAGAAATAGTAAATACAACGAGGTTGAATTTAGTAATTCCAAATTTACTAAATTTGACCTCATTTTTTTGTGTT
>URHY01000017.1 GCA_900547815.1 uncultured Solobacterium sp. | reverse complement strand
ATTTAGATTCCGTACATAACCTGAGCGGTTTTGACCGCAGGCTGGTGTGCGTACCAAAATTCTGCCCTAGGGAGTGTCCGGGAAAAGTAGAATGCCGTTATCAGAAGCATCTGGATAGTTCCAGGAAAGAGGACATTTTTTTACAGATTTGCAATCACAATTATCTTCTGGCAGATGCCATGCACCGGGCAAATGGGTACCGGCCGCTTCTGGCAGATTACAGGGCGCTGGTTGTGGATGAGGCCCATAAACTCCCGGAAGCCGCCAGCCAGATGTATGGAAGAAGCATTGGAAGGGAAGATGTGCAGGAGATTGCTTACTTTTTAGGCAGAGAGCATAAAGGCACGGATGGAAAACGGCTGATGGAAGGGTTTTCTGCACTTCAGGCGGAGATCCGAAAGCATCGGAAAGATGGCACAGAGGACATGGCTGGAAAAGAAAGTTTTTATTTTCCGCCGGGAGCTGGCACAGCCTTAGCCCAGATGCAGGAAAGGCTTCAGCTTATGATCAAAAGGCTTGCCGGGAATATTCCTTACTGGATCTTTCGGCGGATGGAAGAGATGGAAGAGCTGTTCGGATGGTTTTTAAAGAACGACAAGCGATATATTTTGTTTTTACAGCAGGACAGCCGGGGACATTTAACCTTTATGGCAGTCAACCGGGAGATCCCGAAGTATCTGGATGCGACTTTATGGAGCCGGGGATTTCCGGCGATCTTAACCAGCGGCACCTTAAAAGCCGGGAACGGGTTTGCAAGAACCAGACAGATGACCGGGCTGGAAAAAGAAACGGGCGTCCGGGAGTGTGTGGCAGAATCCCCATTCTGTTACAAAGAGAACTGTCTGCTTTACATCCCGGAGCATTTAAGACCTATGAAAAAGGGAAGCAGGGAAGAGGCCGAGCAGCTTGCCGGGCAGATCCGTGATCTGGTGTGTTCCACTTACGGGCATACGCTGGTACTGTTCACATCTTATACCCTGATGGGAAATGTGCATCAGCTTTTGCGGGATCAGATCCCGTTCCCGATGGTGCAGGTATGGAGAAACTCCCAGGAAGAGATTGCACGGTTTAAGAAGATGGAGAATGCAGTGCTGTTCGCAGCCGGCTCCTGCTGGGAAGGTGTGGACTTTCCGGGGGACATGGTATCGTCTCTCATCATCGTAAAACTGCCATTTTCTGTTCCGGACCCCATCCATGAAGCACAAAAGGAGCAGTACCGATCCCTGGAATCCTATATCCAGACCATCGTAGTCCCGGATATGCAGAAGAAGCTGCGGCAGGGATTCGGCCGGGCAATCCGCACGGAGCAGGACACCTGCGTTGTGTCCATTTTGGATCACCGGACAGCAAAGAAAGGCAGGTATCGGAGTGATGTTCTGGAAGCACTGCCAAAGTGCCAGATGGCAGAACGGATCGAAGAAGTAGAAAATTTTATCCGAAGCCGGAAAGTGGAGCGGTACTATAGCTGAGAACATCCGTGGCGTTATTGGTTCTGCCCAGATCCGGGTAGCAGACAGGACAAAAAGTTTAGTGGTATTTCAGGGGCGGTTTGGAGCGAATTGGTGGTATTGGTGATAGCTTTATTGGCATGAGTTGGGTATACTGTGTATAGCGTTAGAGGAAAGGAGGCAGACAACATGAAGCGATATAAAGTGGAAATGCAGCGAGAAGGTTCCGTAAAATATTTCTTTATACGGGATATGGAAACACTGGAAATTGTGTTGCTGCCAAGCAAGTATCTAATGCATCAGGTGCGGGCAAACCGTTCCCCGAATACTATACGGAGAAATGCATTTGCCCTTGCCTACTACTGGGAATATCTGCTGGAAGAAGAACATGAAGCAGAAGATGTCTATGGAATGGATTACGAAACGCAATATGATTTTTTCGCAGAATATCTGAAATGGCTGAAAGCCGGGAAACATACCGACAATTTGGATAAAGAACCGCAGAATAAAACCTGTAACGCTTACTTAAAAGAAGTGTTCAGGTTTTATTCTTTTTTAGAAGTAGTCAGAAATAACGGTTCCTGCCTGTCGGTATTATCCTATAATCAGCCGATCACAAAGGCAAATGCCATCGGGGTCAGAAGAACCATCCGCTCCCGGTCATTTAAAGGATACTTAAAAGAAGAGGAACGAAACGTCCGGGCAGCCGAACGGAACGAAATCGTAACGATTTTAGAAGCCTGTACAAACTGCAGGGATCAGGTGTTGATCTTACTGACATCGGAACTGGGATTCCGCATCGGTGAAATTTTGGGAATTGATTATACCAAAGACATCGATTACGAAAACCATGAGATCCGGGTAGACTTCCGGGATGATAATGAAAACGATGCAAGAGCAAAAAATGCCGAAGAGCGAAGAGGACGGGTGAGCGATGATACCTTTGAATTCCTGCTTTATTATATCGGGGAATACTGGGACATCCTGCAAAAACAGGAATACCTGTTTATTAACATCAAAGGGGATACCATAGGGAAGCCGTTAAGAGTAGACAGCGTCTACGATATGTTTGAACGCATGGAGAAAAAGACTGGGATCAAGATCACACCGCACATGCTTCGAAGATATTATGCAAATACGAGGTGGGAAGCAGACTGGCCGCTGGAAATGATCAGCCAGGCACTGGGACACAAGCATCTCGATACAACCATACGATATCTGAATGTTTTAGATGACAAGCTGAAAACAGCAAGTCAGGAATTTTACCGCCGATATTCCAAACTTTACGGAGTAGAACAGTTTTTGGAAAGCAGGAGGTGAAGATAGATGCCGGCAAGAAGGGTGTTTGCTTGGGAGCCGGAAGAACAATGGACATCAAGTGAAGAACGGGAAAAGAAGATAGAAGAACTGAGCCGGGAATTAGATGAAAGCATGGACAGCAACTCTGGAAAAGGCTGTCTGAAAGCATACTTGGTAAAAAATGAAGTGTGGCATATAGCAGACATCGATTATGAGCTTAGAGTGGATTATAAGAAATATCTGAAAAGCACTTATTCTGATTCAGTAGTACGCAGCTATTTACGTGGAATGGATAAGGCAAAATTATATGCAATCAGAAAGCATGCCAATACGTTAAAAGGAAAACAGGAGATAGCAAAGAATACAGATTTAATCCAAGAACTGCTCTTTTTACCATATCACCCAAATCCGGCAATCGCAGAAAGATATGACTGCAAAGTTGCTATTGATAAATTAGTTTGGGATTTTCGTGTAAACGGCTCAGAACTATGCAAGCGTCAGCTTTTAGAAATTATCGAAGATGTCGTACTGCGTGACATAATGCTGAGAGAATGCACAATGCGGTTAAACGGTTTGAAGGTGGTATATCAATTTTGTATGCAGGAACATATTGAGGATTTAAGATATATTACACAGGTACAGGCCGATAAACTTGAAAAATATGCAGATACGGCATATGCAAAAGAGCTTGCAGAAAGAGAACTCCGAGAATGTCAGAAATATCTTTTCTGCCATGCCAAGAATATTTTATGGGATTCAACAGTCTGGTATTTGGAAAGACTGCATCTGGAACAATATAGAGTCAACCCATCCAATCCTGTGAAAAAATTTTCCTTTATGGGCATAGAAAAAAGAGAGAACCGGGAAATTTTGCAGGAATACATGAAATACTGTCTGGGTGTTACACATTTGGCAATGAGTGGCATACAAGCCGAATTCTACAGGATTCTGGCATTTGCCATGTGGATGGAAAAAGAAACCGCGATGGAGCTGAAACTTGCATCAGAAACCGAAATAAAAAAATATTTCCAGACAATTGAGTTAAAAGAAGCTTCTTATTTTAATGATATTGTTATAGCAATCTATCAGCTATATGAATATCTGCAGACGAAAGAAATCATAGACAGGATACCATTTCGTTATGAGTATTATTTGAAAAAAGAAATACATTGTCATAATAACCGAAGCGTAGAGATGGAAATATATGAGAGGATTCTGAGAGAATTAAAAAATTTCCCTGAAATTCCAAGATTGATCCTTTTACATTCTATGCTGATTGGACTAAGGATCAGTGAAGTATGCACCCTGAAAGGGGATGCTTATTCCTGGCAGGGAAGAGATGCGTGGATACAGGTTTATCAGATGAAAATGCGAACATACAAAAGAGTACCGATTCCAGATGTTCTTTATAAGATTATGAAAAGATATTTGGAAAAATATCATATTGGAAGTGAGGATTATGTTTTTCAAAACAAACGGGGAGGGGCATATCAGTATGGTTCGTTTAAGTGGCAAATGAAAGAACTGTTTAATAAGAGGCAGGATATTTTCAAAGGGTATGATTTTAAATCACATGATTTCCGCCATACGATAGCGACTCTGTTATATGATGACGAAGTCCCTCTTCAGAGTATCCGGGACTATCTGGGACATGATTATGAAGAGATGACACAGCAGTATGTGGATTTTATGCCAAAGAAAATTTCAGCAGCGAATCAGGAGTTTTTCAAGAAAGGAGAAAACAGCCTGGCATCAGGAATCAAGAAGTGCAAACGTGGAAAATAAATTTTACATAAAAAAATTGGACTCTTATGAGAAAGCAAGTGAAATTTCAAAAATACGAATGGGAACAGAACCTTCGTATGACCTTGATTTACTGCCGTCTGTACAGATGCAGAAAGAAATGAGGGAGTTCCTGAAATACAGAGGACAACAGCTTGGGGCGGAAAAATTTTATACTGAGAGAAGATTTTACCATCATTTATGTAAAATGCTGCAAACCAGAAGAGACAGACCGGAAAGTTTTTTGGACTGGGACAAAGAAAAATGGAAGCAGCAGATGAAAATATGGCTTTTACAGCAGAGATTGCCCCTGACAGAAATTGCAAAATCCCATTGTGGGAATGAAACGGTATCACAGGCAAAGACATTGCACTATATTGACCGATTAATAGATTATTTCCTTGATTTAAGAGATGCTGATGTAGATGAGATGACAAAGGATGTCTGGCAACTTGAAAAACTTGATATACAAGTGAAACAGGATTTGACGCGCACGACCAGAATTATAAATTTTAAGGAAATCTCCCAGCAGGATCTCAGAGAGGAAGTAAAAAAGGCAATTTATTTTCAACTGAAAACAGAAAGCATCGGTACTGTAAAAAAAGAAATGACTGCCATTCGAAGGTTTTCAAGATATCTGAAGGAAAACAATAAAGAAGTAGATTCCTGCTCAAAGCTGGACAGGAAAATCATGGAAGAGTATTTGATATACATGAAAACAGAAGATACCGGGACAAAAAGATATCGGGCGGAGCTGACGAGACTGCGGGCATTGCTGAATATGGTAGCTGACGTCTATCAATATCCGCAGGTAAAGGATTTAATTTTGAATCGGGATATTCCACCAGATATAAGGGGAGAAATCAAAATTTATTCCGATCAGGAATTAAAGCGATTTAATGCTTTCCTTACGAAAGTGGATGTGCAGACGGCGAGACTTATGCTTATTCATCAAATGCTTGGAACAAGAATGTCAGATACACTGACACTCAGGACAGACTGCCTGATTGAAAAAGACGGTGAAACCATAATACAGATTCACCAAATGAAAACACATTTTTATGAAAAACCGATTAGTCAGGAACTGGCTGTCTTAATAAAGGAAGCGATTCGATACAGAGAAAAGGAGCACGGAAAAGGTAAATACATTTTTACAAGTTTAAGTGATCCTTCAAAACCAATGAAATATGCTACAGTCCAGCAAAAAATTACAGATAAAATATATCAGGAAAATCTCCGAGATGATAAGGGAGAATATTTTGGATTCGGTTCTCACATGTATCGGCATATTTATGGCATGAAGCTTGCCGAGATGCATGTGGATGACTGGACAATCGCAAGACTACTGGGGCATAGAAGCCTGAGAAATGTAAAGTATTACAGAAAGATGAGCAACAAAATACTGGCAGATGATACACGAAAAACAAGAAACCGATTATCTAAGATGGTACTGGAATGTCTGGAAGGATGGGAGGAAGAATATGAACAAATACGATTCGATGATAGCCTGCAATAAAAAAGCCAGTGAAGAAAAAGTAAACAGGGCAGTGACAGAAATCAGGCAGATGCTGACAGAACGGGAAAAAGTGACGGTCCCAAAACTGACAAAGAGGACAGGATTGTCCAGAGGATTCTTTTATAAGAATGAAACGGTCAGAAAAGAAATGGATCGTGCTCTGGAGCAGCAGGCAGGAATGATAGACCCCAAAAGATACATAGGTGACATTGTACTGAAGAATCGGATCAATGTATTAGAAGAACAGATCCGGGAGCTGAAACGTGAAAAAGAGCAAATGGAAAAAGAAAATGTAAGATTGAGAAAAGCCTTAAACAAGAAAGACCTGAACGTATTAAAAACTTTATAATCTGAATTAGAAAATAATCTGCAACGACCGGGAAGAATTTCCCGGTTGTTGTGGTTGGAATATAAAAGTGTAGATAACAAAAGGTGTGCATAAATTGTATTTATGATATACTTATCGATAAGTTAAATTCGAAGAAAGAGGATGATAGAAGATGGAAAATCCGTTTGAATTTCATGAAGAAGATACAATTATTGCATGCGTAGGTGACAATGGGGGAACTACCGATGAGGATATAAGAAATGGGTTCAAGCGTACCGTTGAACTTCTGACGGAATCATTGAAAACAGGTTCCGAAGTTGAAGATCTGTTAGTATATCCTATCGTTTATAACGCCAGACACAGCATTGAGCTATCTTTGAAGATTGTCATAAAAATGTTATGGCGAATAGAGGAAAAGAAAGGGATATGTTATTCTGAGGAAGTCTTAAAGGAAAGAAAAAAAGAATTACACACGCATAGTATTGAATGCCTATATAAATTAGCATGTGATAAGAAGAATATTGACAGAAGAATTCCTGCATATTTTGAGAATATAGAAGATATGATTTACTTTTATTATTTCGATGAAGAGGGGGATGCCTTCAAATATGAACTAAATAAAGAAGATGAACCACATATGATAAAAAACAAAATTTCTCATGTAAGTATTGAATTGTTAGAAACAGAATTTAAGGAAGTAATGAAAAAATTTGATGATTTGATATATTTTCTGGATAATTGTATCTTTGAATATTCGCTAGGAACATTTACCAAGAGCTTGTCGAGAGCAGATATATGGGATATTTCGAAGCGGCTTCCTGTATATGAAGAATGGAGAACAGAGAAATTCAAAGAAGTCAAAGATGAGATTAAGCAAGAATATCATCTCGGAAGTAAAGAATTTTCAGATGCTGTAAATCTAATTAAGGAAAATAGAGAGTTTTCGGTAAATATTGGATGCGAGAAAGTATTCGGGTCAATTACAGAAAATGAATTAAAAGAATACGCTTCATTGGTTAGATACTATTCTGAGAAAAGTAAATCTGACAACAAGGGTAAAGAGATAGGGTTCGATTTACGCAAAATACAAAAGAATGGGGAGATTTTGAAAAAATATTTATCCAGCATTTCTATGAATACATTAAATACACTATTATGTTTTAGTGAGATGAGTAATAGTTTCTTAGCGGTTGAACATTTGGAAGAGGTTCATGATGACATAGTCTCTAAGGCGTTTGACGGAACATATCTCATAAGAAAACTAAAACAAAGAAATATATGTTTAAGAATCTTATATGGAATGAAAAAGTGTGGACAGGTGACTTATGCAAAACAGTTGAGTGCTGCACTGGAACAAGAAGGAGTAGAGCTAACGCTTTGAGAATAATAGTGAACACGATACACTCGTGTCTCTGACGTTAAAGCCAGTGTTTTAGAGGGCTGGGAGAGGGATGCCCAATTTTATTGATGAGCCTACTACAGGACTTGATCCACAAACAAGGCAATTAATCTGGAATGTTATTGAGAAACTTCAGAAAACTGAAAATTTGACAGTATTTCTGACTACACATTATATGGAAGAGGCGGCTAATGCTGGGTATGTTGTGATTCTTGATAAAGGAAGTATCGCTGCGCAAGGGACACCATTTGAACTTAAAAATAATTATGTGCAAGATATAGTGTCAGTTTATGGTGTTTCTGAAGATGAAATAAAAACATTGAATAGAGAGTATAAAAAAATACGTGATGGATATCAGATAAAAGTAAGAAATACGAAGGAAGCAATGAAACTTATTATTGATCATCAGGAGCTGTTTACGGATTATGAAGTTATAAAAGGTGGCATGGATGATGTGTTTCTTGCGGTTACAGGAAAAAAGCTTGGAGGTGAGCGCTGATGAGAACAGTATTGGCATTAATGAACAGAAATAGGAAACTGTTTTTTAGAGATAAAGGTATGTTATTTACATCGATGATCACACCTGTCATTTTGATTGTTCTGTATGCTACATTTCTTGCGAATGTTTTTAGAGATTCTTTTACGTCAGCCATTCCAGATATGATCACGATTTCGGATAAACTTATTAATGGAACCGTGGCTGCACAGTTAACAGCATCACTTTTGGCAGTAAGTTGTATTACTGTAACATTTTGTGTAAATCTGACTATGGTACAAGACAAGGCAAATGGAACAAGGAAAGATTTTGATGTTTCACCGGTCAGCAAGCGAAAAATTTATTTAGGATATTTCCTCTCAACAGTTGTTAATTCTTTGATGGTCAATGGATTTGCATTCATATTGTGCTTGGGATATTTATTTAAAATGGAATGGTATATGAGTATAGCAGATGTAATATGGGTTTTATTTGATATGATATTGCTCGTTTTATTTGGAAGTACAATTTCAAGTGTTATTAGCTTTCCATTGACAACACAGGGACAGCTTTCGGCTGTGGGTACAATTGTCAGTGCAGGATATGGTTTTATATGTGGTGCTTATATGCCGATTTCAAATTTTGGTTCAGGTCTTCAGAAGGCACTGTCTTATCTTCCGAGTACATATGCCACTTCATTGATTAAGAATCATATGCTTCACGGAGTTTTCAGCGAGATGGGAAGAAAACAGTATCCGAATGAAATGGTTGAAGCAATAAAAGACACTCTTGATTGTAAGCCGGTATTTCATGGAAATGTGGTAAGTGTAAATCAGATGATTGGTATTATGATTGGAAGTATTGTTTTATTTGGAGTTATTTATTTTTTTGTTACATCGTTTTTTAAAGGTGAAGACAAAGGGTAAATAACATTATTTTAGAGGATAAAAGTGGAAATGAGTGAAAGAGTAAGGTTGAATGGAGAAATGAATAGTAGAAATTTTCAGGAGGAATAAATCATGAATTACATCCGAGTGACAAAAGAAAATATTGATAAAGAACATATTTGTTGTGCTATGTCTGGTAAGCAAAGTCTTGCCAAAAAGGAATGGATGAAGCAACGCTTTGATGAGGGACTTGTTTTTTACCGTAGTGAAGAGCGTGGCAAGTGCTTTATCGAATACATTCCGGCAGAAAATGCCTGGGTACCTATTGAGGCAGATGGCTGGTTCTATATCAACTGTCTATGGGTTTCCGGTTCTATGAAGGGACATGGGTATTCTAATGATTTATTGGACAAATGTATCCGGGATGCCAAAATGCAGGGGCGAAAAGGAATTTGTATTTTGTGTGCAGAAGGCCGGAAGAGGGAATTTCTTGCCGATCCAAAGTTTCTGAATTACAAAGGATTCAAGGTTGCAGACATATCGGACTGTGGAATCAATCTCATGTATCTTCTTGTTGAAAAGGATGCCCAGCCACCAAAATTTAGAGAATGTGCGAAGCATCCTACGATTGAGGAAACTGGTTTTGTCCTTTATTACACCGATCAGTGTCCATATACATATTATTGGGTGCCAAGGGTGCAGCAAGTGGCAAAGGAACATGGCATCATGTTTAAGGTCATTCATATTACGGACAAAGAAAATGCTCAGAATGTCCCTGCACCAGTCACTACGTATGCATTATTCCAAAATGGTAAATTTTTGACCCAGTCCATTCAGTCAGATAAAAAATTTCTGGCATTGGCAGGCATTTTGGAGTGAGGTACTTCTTGTATGCGAGAAAATGGAGGTAAGAATGAAAAGCTATCGTATATACATCAAATGCTGGAAGTACAGCAGATGATGTTGTGTAGACGATTATCACAAAATATACGTATGCAATTTGTTGCTAAACTTATATAACAAGAAAAAGAGATGTGAAGAACAAGTTGATTTTTACGATTACGATATATTCATAGTGTGCATGTAGGCGTTAGAAAGGATAAAGAATGGCTTCAAGTAAAGAATATTTACAATTTATATTAGAGCAGTTATCGGATTTAGAGGAAATTAATTTTCGCGCAATGATGAAAGAAGTTATTTGTAAAATCAACGCAATCTGCGGTTTCTTATATTGGAATTGTGACTTACGAATTACCGTATGAAGGAGCAAAAGAGATGTTGTTAGTAGAAGATGTTGACAGTAAAGAATATCTATCTGGACTCTTCAATGCAATGTATGATGAATTGCCGGTTCCTAAATCATACAGCAAAAAGAAATCTTTGAATAATCAGTAATTGTGAAAGAAGAAAAAATTATGGGAATAAAAAACACTCATCAGAGTGTCAGTTTAATAGATGTACTGAAGTATGTTTATGTTTCTGTTCAAGGCTTATAGACGTTTATTAAAATAAGCTTTTACAGTTTTCTTTACAACTTTTGAAATTGTAAAGTACAAAAAAACTCTGAAATCCTCTATATAAAGGACTTCAGAGCCTTAAATTTCAAACTGGCAGGGGTAGTAGGACTCGAACCCACATCAACGGTTTTGGAGACCGCTATCTTAGCCTTTGGACGATACCCCTAAGTGCCCGTTAATGATAACATGAATTAAATGGTTGTGCAAGCTCTTTTTTTAAAAAATCTCAATTGACAATAATATGAGGGTTACTTATAATTAATTAGGTATTGTAAAGAACATACCTAAAAGGAGGCTCTTATGTCAAGCCAAGTAGTTGTAGGTACCCAATGGGGCGATGAGGGTAAAGGAAAAATCGTCGATGTTTTAGCAGAAAAGGCGGATATGATCGTTCGTTTCCAAGGTGGAGACAATGCAGGTCATACAGTCATTGTAAATGGTAAGAAACATGTATTGCACTTATTACCAAGTGGTGTTTTACACGAAGAAGCAACTTGTATTATTGGTCCAGGAGTTGTTTGTAACCCATTTGTATTATTAAAAGAAATGGAACAATTAGAAAAAGATGGTTTATCAACGAAACACATCATTATTAGTGACCGTGCACAGATGTTAATGCCATATCATCAATATCAAGATGAATTAGAAGAGCAAGCTGCATCTAATAAAATCGGAACTACAAAACGTGGAATTGGTCCATGTTATGCAGATAAGTATGCTCGTCATGGTATTCGTTATCATGAATTTAAGGATTTTGAACATTTTAAAGTTCGTTTAAAAGACTGCTTAGATTTCAAAAACAAATTATTTACTGCTGTTTATGGTGGAAAAGCTATGGATTACGATAAGATGGTAGCTGATTTTGAAGCTATTTATGATCGTATTGTCCCTATGATCCAAGAAACAACACACTTAGTAAATGAAGCATTGGATGAAGATAAGACAGTATTGTTTGAAGGAGCTCAGGCAGCTATGCTTGATATCAACTATGGTACATATCCTTATGTAACTTCTTCAAGTCCAACAAGTGCTGGTGTTACTACAGGTGCTTGTATTGCACCAAGTCGTATTCAGACTGTTGTAGGTGTTGTTAAAGCGTATTCAACTCGTGTAGGAGAAGGACCATTCGTAACTGAGTTATTGGATGAACAAGGTGAATGGATTCGTGAACACGGTGGAGAATATGGAGCTACTACAGGTCGTCCTCGTCGTTGTGGATGGTTGGATCTATTGACAGTAAAACATGCAAACTTAATGAGTGGATTAACAGATATCGTTATCACTAAGATTGATGTATTAGACGGTTTAGATGAAATCAAGGTTTGTGTTGGATACGAAATCGACGGTAAAGAATATAACTATATTCCTAGTGATCAGGCAGATGTTGCCAAAGCTAAACCAATCTATAAAACTTTCAAAGGTTGGAAGACAGATATCACTAAGATGACTTCAGTCGATCAATTACCTCAAGAATGTTTAGACTATGTACACTTCATTGAAGAATTCACAGGCGTACGTGTTTCTATGATTTCTGTAGGACCAGATCGTGTTAATAATATTTACGTACATGAGATCAAGTAATTTGATCTCTTTTTTTGTGTTATAATTTACTTGGTGATTTTATGATACTCGATATAATTCATGGACATATAGAAGAGATTGTATGTGGAAAAAGTGGATTGGCACTAAGCCATGAAATTCGAGATATGGAAGAATATGTTACGAACTTAAGTGGGAAACAAAATTTAAGATGTGATGGTTGTATTGACGAGGGTACAAGAAAGTAGGGGATCGAATGAATAAAAAATATTTTTTCTTTGACATTGATGGCACTTTAACTGATCGAAAAACCGGTAAGATTGTGCCAAGTGCACAAATGGCATTAAATGAACTTCAAAAGGCAGGACACTTTGTAGCGATTGCGACAGGTCGTGCTCACTATAAAGCACGTAACTTTATGGAAAGTGTGGGTCTTCATGATATGGTTTGCTGCGGCGGTGGTGGATTAGTCGTTCATGATGAATTAGTTCAAAATATTCCTTTGAATTTAGAAAAATCAAAGGCAATTGCCAAACAAGCATTATCTTTAGGATATGGTGTTTTATTTGCGTTAGATGATTCAATTAAGGTATATACTCAAGATCATACATTCCAGAATCAAGTGGGGGATCGTAAAGAGCCAACGGAGTATGTGTATGATGAAAATTTGGATGTAGACAAGTTGGATGTTATTTATAAAATGTATATTTCTATTCCAAAAGAGAAAGAATCAGAATTAACTTTAAAGGATACACTTGGAAATCTTCGCTTTGTGCCAGATTATTTAATGTTTCAATATGATGCAAAACACCAAGGAATCTTGGATATGATGCAGCATATTGGTGGTGATTTAAAAGATGTAGTTGTCTTTGGCGATGATACAAATGATATGGTTATGTTTGATCCACAATGGACAAGTGTAGCGATGGGAAATGCGTGTCAAGAATTGAAGGATATCGCAACAATAGTTACAGATGCCAATGTAGATGATGGTATATATAATATTTGTAAGAAAATGAAATGGATTTAAGGCCCTAAAAAGACATTTTTTTGATTTTTATTCGAAAAAGTGTCTTTTTTTACGTATATGAGTATGTAGGAAATGCCTACTAGAAAAGAGGTGCTCATGCGTAGTGCAAATTTATTAAATGATTTCGCCTTCAAGTATGTTTTTGGTGAAGATTGTAAGGAGGCCAATGATGCCTTAAAATCATTACTCACGGTATTTTTAGAAAGGAAGGTGAATTATGTTGTTGTTAAAAATTCAGAAATAGTAAAAGACTATAGTAAAATGAAAAGTCCAAGGTTAGACTTATTAGTTGAATTTGATGATCAAACAACTGTAGATTTAGAAATGCAGTTAAGACAAACCAAAGATAATTTGCCAATTCGCTTTAGTTATTATTTGGCTAGACTTCATGGGTCACAAGAATTGGAAGGAAAATATTATGGAGAGTTAAAGGAAACAATCGTCTTAGTGTTCTTTAATGTGAATTTAATTGATAATCATAGAATGTGTAACACATTCACATTAAGGAATGAAGAAGGTTTATCTTTTGTAGAAGAAAGTCAGGATCGCATGAAGTTACGAACAGTTGAAATGGCAAAGTTGGATATAAATAAGTCACTTGAAGACATGAATGAACAGGAAAAGATGGTTTATTACTTTTTGAATTGCCACAAAGGAATGGATGATAGTAAAATTAAGGTGATGATAGAAAGTGATGGGGTGATTCAAATGTTAGAGAAGCGTGTAGAAACCATATCGGATGATGGTTGGAAAAAAATAATAGAAGATTTTCAAAAACTGCATGAAAATGAAGAACGAATGGAACGACAGCTTGAACTTGAAGAAGCTCAAAAACAAGTCAAAGATGCTCAAAAACAAGTGAAAGATGCTCGAAAACAAGCAAAAGAAGCTCGAAAACAAGCAAAAGAAGCTCAAAAACAAGCAAATGAAGCTCAAAAAGAAGTGAAAGAATTGAATCAAGAAAGAGTTTTGATGGTTCAAATGATGCTTAAGAATGGTATGAGTGTATCTCAAATTGCGAAGTCTATATCCAAAAGTGAAGAAGAAATTATGAAATTGATTTTGTAGCCACCTATATGGTGGTTTTTTTTAGTTTCCACTTTAAGTGGAAAAAGAAGATTTGAGAATTATGATGTGAACATTTAATATATAGTTAACAATTTGGTCGACAAAAATTGTATACGAGGAGAGCGAAAATGGAAAAAATTCAAAATGTTCTTATGAAGTATTTGATGCCAATTGCGAACAAGCTTGAACAACAAAAACACATTCAAGCTATCAAAGATGGAATCGTTGCTTCAATACCTATTATTATCGTTGGTTCATTCTGTACTATTTTCTTAGGTATTGCCAACCTTTTAGGAAGTGGACCTGTTTATGATTTTTTAAATGCAAATATGGGGGTCTTGACATATGCATCAGCATTCACAAACGATATGCTTGCAGTATATGCAACATACTTTATTGCGAAGACTTTATCTGAAAAATATGATTTAAAAGGAAGTCAACCTGCTGTTACTGCTTTAGTTGTCTTCTTCATTCTTTGTGCTGTAGTCAAAGATGGTCAACTAAGTACATCTTATTTAGGATCAACTGGATTATTTACAGGTATTGTTGCAGCTTTATTTACAGTTGAAATTTATCACATTTGTTACGAACGCAAATGGTATATTAAAATGCCAGAAAGTGTACCACCAATGGTACAAGATATGTTTGCGGCATTAGTACCATTAGTATTGAACACAATTATCGCAGTAGCGATTGCGAATCTTTCATTGACTTTTGGAAAGGTTGCCTTCCCACAATTGATTATGAATGTATTAGCACCAGCTGTAACAGGTATGGATACACTACCAGCTTTATTGATTGTGATGTTCTTTACGCAATTATTATGGTTCTTTGGATTACATGGACCAAGTATTACTTCTGCTGTATGGGCATCTTTTGCGATTGCGTATGCCGCTGAAAATATTGCAGCTTATACGGCAGGACAACCTGTTCAACATATTTTTACTTTTGGATTATTCTATTGTATATTATGTGTATCAGGATCTGGTTTAACATTAGGATTAAATATTTTAATGATGAGATCAAAGGCAAAATCATTGAGTTCAGTAGGTAAAGTATCTATTATCCCTGGCTTGTTTGGAATCAATGAACCATTAATTTTTGGTACACCAATTATCTTGAATCCATTTATGTTTATTCCATTTGTGTTCGGACCATTGATCTGTACAACAATTGTATATTTAACAATGAATTTAGGCTTAGTCGGTAAACCAATTGCCAATCCTCCAGGATTCTTGCCTCCAGGAGTAAGTGCATTCTTAATGACATTAGATTGGAAGTCTGTAGTCCTAGTATTTGTATTGTTGATTCTACAAACTGTGTTCTATTATCCATTCTTTAAGATGATGGAAAAAGAAGAGCTACAAAAAGAACAAGCTTTAGAAAAATAGGAAGAGAAACATGTTAACAGCTAGACAATTAAAAATTATAAAATTGATTATGAATAATCCGGGGATTCATGGAAAAGAAATATCCGAAAATCTAAATGTGTCAACACGAACTATACGTAATGAAATCACATTTATGAATGATGTGACAAACTGTATATTAATACGTTCGAGTACAAAACAAGGATATATGATCAATGATGAGCACCTAGATATTATTCATAACATAGTCAATCAGGATAATGAAAATATGGATCTAGCTGTCTATCGTATTTACAAAATTATAGGTAAAATACTATTCTTTGAGGATTGCAGTATATATGATTTATCTGAATTATTAGGTTTATCCGATTCTGTAATCCGCAAAGAAATCAATAAAGTGATTCAGTTTTTGTTGAAAAACTACAATGTTGAATTATTCAAACTAAAAAAAGATGAGTGTGTCATTTTATTAGAAGAAAGTGAAATTCGTGAACTTCTTTTTAAAATCGTAAAAGATATGGCACTCGAAAATCCAGATGCATTAATGGACATTCTTTATATGCTTCTAAGTGATTCGTGGGTTATGAAATATTACAAATCCACAAAGGAAGATGTAATCAAAATCATGAATGGAGAACAAGTCTATTTATCAGAAACGGACTTATCCATTTTTACAGCATGCATCTTGATATGTCGAGTACGAAATTTAAATGGATACAACCTAGAGGATAATCAAATAAGTTCTCCCGACGATCTTTATACTCGTGTCATTACTAAATTATGTATGCAGTCACCTTATTTAGAGCAGGTTGATATTCCAATTCTATATAATCTTTTACATACATTTAAAATGAAATCAACGGATGAAGTACCTGAAATCACGGATTTTACAGTGCTTGTATTTGATGAATTTTGTAATGAAGTATTCGATAAATATTCAATCAACTTAAAGGAATCGGAAGCTTTATCTAGTAAAATGCTTTTACACATAGAGTTTATGAATCGACGAGTTATTGGTGGATATGAATTAAAAAATCCCATTGTGGATGATGTGAAGACAAAGTTTCCATTTGCGTTTGAAATCAGTATGATGATTGTTCCCATTCTTTTCAAATACAAACGTGTTTATGTTACAGAAGATGAAATTTCTTATTTAACTGTATATGTGGCACAATTTTTAGAGAATGAAAATGTAAAACTTAAAACAATCATTGTCACAAGTCAGCGCCATAGTGTTAAACAATTGTTGACACAATGGCTTCAAATGTATTTTAAAAACCAGATTGCGATTGTAGATATCATAAATAAGGAAGCCTTGAAAAAGATGGATCTTACATCCATTGATTTAGTCATTACGTTGGATTCATTTCTGATCTTAAAAGATGTTGAAGTATTCAGTATGGATAAGTTGCCAGAAATCAAAGATATTGAACGATTGAATTCAATGATCCACATGATTCGTATGAATAAACGTGTTTCTAAGATATTAGATTGTTATATTCAAAAAGAACATGTAAAGGTATATCCAGATACAACAGAGCTACCTGAACTTTTACAAGAGATGTCTCAAAAGTTACATGAATCAGGATTCATATCGGATACAAAAGGATTCTATGAAGATGTTTTGTTGAGAGAAAAGAATTATCCAACCAATTTAGGATCACAAATGATGGTTCCACATGCCCTGTTTACATTTGCTGATAAAACAGGTATAGAAGTGGCCTTGTTGAAAAAACCATTTGAACATCATGGAAATCAAGTGCAGCTCGTATTCTTATTGGCACTCGAAAAGAAACGAAACGATGAAATGAACTTGTTGTTTCAATTCTTTAACCAAATTGTTTCACACAAAAAATATATGCATGCACTTCTTCAAAGTGAAGATAGTGATGCCTTCATTAAAAACTTATATAGTTTTAAATTGTTAGAGTAAAAAAAACAATAAAACCAAACATAATATATGTATCAATTTATTGTCTTAGAAAGTGAGATAGTAAAATGAAGAAATTTTCAATTGTTATTGCAGGTGGAGGAAGTACATATACTCCAGAAATTATTTTAATGTTGTTAGACAACTTAGATCGTTTACCATTAAGAAGTATCAAATTATATGATAACGATGAAGAACGTCAAAATCATGTCGCAAAGGCGTGCGAAATCTTAATCAAAGAAAAAGATCCTACTATTGAATATGTCGCAACAACAGATCCTGAAGTTGCTTATACAGATGTTGATTTTGTATTAGCACACATCCGTGTAGGTAAACTTGGAATGCGATCTTTAGATGAAAAGATTCCATTGAAATATGGTGTTGTTGGACAAGAAACATGTGGTCCTGGTGGAATGGCCTATGGTTTACGTAGTATTCCGGGAGTATTGGAAAACATTGAATATATGGAAAAATATTCACCAAATGCGTGGATGTTAAATTATTCCAATCCGGCTAGTATTGTAGCAGAGGCATGTCGTCGTTTTAAACCAAACTCAAGAGTTATCAATATTTGCGATATGCCAATTGGTATGGAGCATACAATTGCACGTATTCTAGGTTTCAAAAGCCGTAAAGAAATGTGCATCCGTTATTATGGATTGAATCATTTCGGATGGTGGACATCCATCAAGGATAAAGATGGAAAAGAATATATTCAAGACTTGATTAAACACCAGTTAAAATATGGAAACTGTTTAGCCGATGATGATGCATCAAATTATACAGATAGCTCATGGTTTGATACAGCTAAAAAGGTAAAGGATATTATTGCGATTGATCCTACGATGTGTCCAAATTCATATTTCCAATACTATTTATTTGGAGATGATATGGTGGCACATACAGATCCAAATTATACGCGTGCTGATCAAGTTGTGGATACAAGAGAAAAACGTGTATTTGGTGAATGTGCTCGTATTGAAAAAGTAGGTACCGCAAAGGATACAACACTACAAATCGGTATCCATGCTGAATTTATCGTAGATTTAGCAACAGCCTTAGCATTTAATACGCATGAAAGAATGTTGTTGATTGTTCCAAATAATGGAGCGATTTCAAACTTTGAAAACGATGCTATGGTTGAAATTCCTTGTATTGTTGGAAAAGATGGATATGAACCATTGACTGTAGGTGAAATTCCACATTTCCAAAAGGGATTGATGGAACAACAAGTAAATTGTGAAAAGCTTGTTGTCGATGCGTATGAGCAGCACAGTTATTTAAAAATGTTGCAAGCATTAACTTTAAATAAATGTGTTCCAAATGCCAATGTGGCAAGAAAAATTTTAGATGATTTTATTGAGGCGAATAAAGCATATTGGCCAGAACTAAAATAGAAAGAGGAAATCAAAATGAAAATATTGTTATGCTGTAATGCAGGGATGTCAAGTTCAATTCTTGTAAAAAAAATTAGAGATGTTGCTGAAAAAACAGGTGAAGATATTGAAGTGAGTGCAGTAGCTAATGCTTCAATTAAGAACGAAGTGGGTAAATGGGATGTATGCTTAGTAGGTCCACAATTGGTTTTTGCGGTGGATTCAATTCACCAACAATTAAATATTCCAGTTGCAAGTATTGAACCTAGAGCATACGCGATGGCAGATGGAGCTGCTGCTATTGAAATGGCAAAGAAATTATTGGGGTAATATGGCTAACGTTGAACAAATATCACAAGTTGCTATGCAGGTCATCACATATTCCGGCTTAGCAAAGTCAAATTATTTAGAAGCTCTTAAATATTATCGTGAAAACGATCAAACAGCTTATGAACAATCAATGTCAAATGGAGATGAAAGTTTTTCACAAGCCCACGAAGCCCATCTTCAATTGTTACAGCAGGAAATGAATACGCAAGAACCACAAATCACAATGTTGATGGCGCATGCGGAAGATCAGCTTATGTCAGCAGAAACAATAAAGACTTTGATTCAAGAAATAATTTTATTAATAGAAAGTAGAGGTAAATAAAATGACAATTTGGGCAGACATTCAGACAAAGAATGGCTTTGCATCGGACGAAGTACAATCTTCATTACAGAAGTATATTCGTCGTGCAAAAGTTGAAGAAGCTTGTCAAGCAGCCTATGAGTTATATACTTCAGGACCTGTCTTCTTAGACAAAATGTGGTCTCGTTTAGAAACGATTGCAGTTGAAGATGTTGGATTTGGAGATTTAAATGTTCCGGTTTTAATTCATGCACTTGATCAGATGCGTAAAAATTTCCCATACAATGATGGGGATCAACCTATGTATTTTATCCATGCGATTCGCGTGCTTTGTACATGTACAAAGGATCGTTCAAGCGATTATTTGAAAAATATCATTATTAAGGAATCTGCCATGGGAAAAGTGGTAGAAGTACCAGATATCGCATTGGATAAACACACAAAACGTGGACAAGAAATGGGGCGTGGATCAAAACACTTCTTTGAAGAAGCCACAAAAGTGATTCCACAATTAGAAATCGATAATGATTATCGTGAACGCTATGGAAAGATTCTTGAAACATATGATCCGGATCATGTTGTTGAGAATGCATTCAAATATAGTTCAGAACAATATTAATGGAAAGTGAGTGTAAGAGAATATGTCATATAATATTTGGGCTGCCGCAAAAACAAGAAATGGTTTAGCCGCAGATGAAGTGATTTCTACACTTCAAAAAAGCATTCGACGCAATAAAGTAGAAGAAGCATGTCAAGCTGCTTATGAATTATATATCACAGGACCTTTGTTTTTAGATAAGCTATGGCGTCGATTACTAACAATTTCAGTTGAAGATATTGGATTTGGAAATTTACAAGCTGCTGTGCAAGTCAACACATTAAATGAAGTACGTAAATCATATGCGTATGATGATGGAGATCAGCCAATGTATTTTATCCATGCGATTCGTTTACTTTGTGCAAGTACAAAAGATCGTTCAAGTGATTATTTGAAAAATATTATTATTAAAGAAGCAGCCATGGGAAAAGTCATGGAAGTTCCAGATATTGCTTTGGATAAACACACTCGACGAGGACAAGAAATGGGACGTGGATCAAAGCACTTCTTTGAAGAGGGAACAAAGGTCGTTCCTCAATTGAAAATTGATAATGATTATCGTGAAAGATATGGTAAGATTTTAGAGAAGTATGATCCAAATCATGTTGTATCGAATGCATTTAAGTATAACCCAGGACAATATTAAGATGGAAAGACCAGCTTTGACTGGTCTTTATTTTTAGGAGGAAATTATGTCAACAGCACACAATAACGCAAATATAGAAGATGTCGCAAAAGTCGTTTTAATGCCAGGTGATCCATTAAGAGCTAAATTGATTGCCGAAAATTTTTTAAAGGATGCCGTATTATTTAATGATGTACGAGGCATGCTAGGATATACAGGGACTTATAAAGGGAAAAGAGTTTCTGTCATGGGAAGCGGAATGGGAATGGCAAGTATGGGAATTTATTCGTATGAACTATTCAAATTCTATGATGTAGATGCTATTATACGAGTTGGTAGTACAGGAAGTTATTCTGAAAGATTACCAATGAAGTCTGTAGCTTTAGTCAAAGGAAGTTATTCAGAATCAACCTATGCCTTAGCACAAAGTGGTGATACAGATACAATGCAATATCCAGATGAAGATTTAAATAAGTTTATTGAAAGTGTAAGTCAAGAAGTTTCAATTCCTGTTGTAAAGACAAATACACATTCGAGTGATGTGTTCTATTATGAAGGGGATTATGAACAACCAGAAAAAATGGTTGAAGAGCATGATGCACTTTGTGTCGAAATGGAGAGTTTTGCCCTATTCCACAATGCCAAGGTATTGAATAAAAAGGCAGCTTGTTTATTAACTGTATCTGATTCTTTATGCACAAATGAACATTTAAGTACTGAAGAAAGACAAACATCCTTTAATGAAATGATTACCCTTGCCTTAGAAAGTGCAATTCGCTTATGAAATACAAAAAAATAGTTTGTGTCGTTATTGATTCTTTTGGGATTGGACAAGCTACAGATGCCAAAGAATTTGATGATGCAGGTGCTGATACTTTTGGACATATCCTAGAATATCGTCCGGATTTAAAGATAGATAATCTATATAAATTGGGCTTAGGAAATCTTCATTCGAGTGGTAAAGTTTTACAATCAAAAGGCTATGCTTGTAAGATGCATGAGGCAAGTTGTTCCAAAGATACAATGACAGGTCATTGGGAAATGATGGGAATTCATACGATAAAGCCATTTAAAACATTTACTGAAAATGGTTTTCCTGATGAATTGGTTCAGGAATTAGAAAGATTAACTGGCCATGTCTTTATTGGAAATAAGAGTGCAAGTGGAACGGAAATCTTAGATGAGTTGGCGATGGAAGAAATTCAATCGAATGGAAAGAAATTGATACTTTATACATCAGCCGACAGTGTTCTACAAATTTGTGGACATGAAGAAGTGACAGGATTAGATGAGCTATATCGTGTATGCCAAATTGCTCGAGAAATAACTCTAAAACCAGAATATAAAGTAGGAAGAGTCATTGCCCGTCCTTATGTTGGAGATTCGGTGGGTCATTTTACGCGTACGAGCAATCGTCATGATTATGCGTTGTCTCCATCGAGTAAAACTGTTTTAGATGTCTTAAAATCAAATGCATTTGATGTGATTGGCATTGGTAAGATTTCTGATATTTTTAATGGGCAGGGAATCACAAAAAGTATTCATTCGACTTCAAGTCATGAGGGTATGCTTCAAACGATTGAAGAAATGAAAAAAGATTTTACAGGTTTATTATTTACGAACCTTGTGGATTTTGATGCCAAGTGGGGACATCGAAGAAATGTTTCTGGATATGCCGATGAACTTGAAGATTTTGATGTCTTGCTAGGGCAATTACTTTCAGTTCTTGATTCAGATACACTATTGATCATCACTGCCGATCATGGAAATGATCCAACCTATAAAGGAACAGATCATACTCGAGAGTGTGTACCATGTTTAATGTATTCACCTAGTATGAAAGAATATGGAATATTGGATGATTCAAGTTCTTTTGGTGTTCTTGGTGCAAGTGTTTTAGATAACTTTGATTTATCAAAACCATCTGATTTGATTGGTGAGTCTATTCTTGATTTGACAAAATAGAAAAAATATATTAACTTATTTTAGCATTTATTTTCGTTTTGGTATCCCCTATGAAACTGCCAAAACATAGGGGAGGTAATTTTTTATGAATAAAATGGAAAATATGGAAATCAAACAATTGGTGGTTTCTATGAGTTTGCCCATCATCATCTCGATGGTGATCCAGGCTTTATATAATATTGTCGATAGTATCTTTGTCGCAAAGGTATCGAGTGATGCACTAACCGCTGTATCTTTATGTTATCCGGTACAAACCATTATGATTGCGATTGCATGTGGTACAGCCGTTGGATTTAATACATTGCTTGCACGATATTTAGGTGAAAAGAAATTTGATTATGCGAATAATACAATGATGCATGGAATCTTGTTAGGATTTGTGAATGGACTTGTCTTTTTGATTTTAGGTTTACTATTTTCTAATGTATTTTTATCTTGGTTTACATCCGATTCAAATGTGGTTTCACTAGCCAATACTTATATTCATATATGTACGATGTTTTCATTTAGTGTCTTTGTACAAATTATTTTTGAACGAATTATGCAGGCAACAGGAAATGCTATTTACAACATGGTTATGCAAGGTGCAGGAGCCATTATCAATATTATCCTAGATCCAATCTTGATCTTTGGATGGTTCGGTCTACCTGAAATGGGTGTTGCCGGAGCGGCCATTGCGACTGTTATTGGACAGTTTTGTGCCATGCTTATTGGATATGTTATTACGAAGGTAAAAATAAAAGAATTGGATATACATATACATAATTTTTCCTTTTCGATACCTATTCTTTGTAAAATCTATAAAGTAGGTGTACCTGCCATATTAATGCAGTCCGTATTAAGTTTTATGACTGTTTTTATGAATATGATTCTAGCACCAATCTCAGCTATGGCGATTACTGTCTTTAGTGTTTACTATAAATTACAGAATTTCTTGAATATGGCCGTGCTTGGAATCACCAATGCCTTAATTCCAATTGTTGCCTATAATAATGGGGCCAACAGAAAAGATCGAGCAATTGAAGCTATACAATTTTCCATGATTTTATCGATTTTCATTATGGCTGTAGGAACAATTGTATTTCAATTATTCCCTAAACAATTATTAGCTATGTTTAGTGCGAATGACCAAATGTATGGGTTAGGAATACCCGCCTTAAAAATCATTAGCTTAAGCTTTGTGTTTGCCGGTATCAGTATGGTACTATGTGCTGCCTTCCAGGCTTTAAATAAGGCAAATACTTCGTTAGTGATCACTTTGGCTAGACAACTTGTCATTTTGATTCCATTGACATATGGCTTAATGAAATGTTTTGGCATTCAAGTTGGTTGGTATGCTTTTGTGGTTACGGAATTTATATGTACCACATATTCATTATTTGAATGGAGAAAAATGAAAAGGTAGCATTCGCTACCTTTTTGCGTATTTAAATGTATACATACAAATGGATGTCGCAATGGCCACATTTAGACTTTCAAAAGTTTCCATTTCAATTTTGACAATGTGATTGCTTAAATCAATCAATTCCTTGCGCACACCTTGTCCTTCATTGCCAACTAAAATCGCATATTTTTTGCTTGGCTTGATCTCTTGAAGGTCCTTATGGTTGTCATGTAGAGCTGTGGCATATACTTCAACATTTCTTTCTTGGAGTAGTTTGATTTCTTCTTTAAGATCTGTTTGGATCACAGGGATATAGAATAGTGCACCTTGACTGGATTGAATCGTTTTTGGATTGTAGATATCGGCACAGCCCTTTGACATGTAAATGCAGTCAATGCCAAAAGAATGGGCAGTTCTTAAAATCGTACCTACATTGCCTGGATCTTGTACATTGTCTAGTAATAGAATGTTTTCTTCATTTTTTGGAGTTAAGTTTAATTTTTTACATATACCAATCATCTTTGAATTAGAATTCTGATTTGACAATTTATTTAATACTTGTTGCGTTACCGTTTCATAGTTAAACTCTATTGGACACTCAATCCCTTCAAGGATAAATAGTTCTTGTAGAGCATTTGCGTGAAATGCTTCCTTTATCATATGTTCGCCTTCAACTAGAAATAGATTTGTCTTATCTCTTTCTTTTTTTTGGATGAGTTTGGCGTATTCTTTTATTTTCTTATTGTTTATTGATTGAATCATAGAAAAATATTACCATACTTCGGCTTGAAAAAAAACATGGACTTCGATATAATTTGAACTGTTAAAACAATGAGAAGACATAGTAGCTATTTAGCGCTTAGATCAGAGAGTAAACCAATTGGTGAAAGGTTTATATGAGTAGGGATAGTGAATTCACCTTTGAGTAAGAGTTAAAACCTCTTCCGTTTCATACGGTTATCATGGTCAATTAAGTGTGTCTATCAAGACGAAGCAAGATGGTAACGCGGCAAAAAGTCGTTCTTGCGTCGTCTTTTTTTTGTTTTTAGGGAAAGGAAGAACAACATGAAAACAATTGAAGAGCTTTTGCAGGAAGCTACACAAAAAATTCAAGATGTTAAAGATTCATCTTCATTGAACGATTTACGTGTCTTGTATTTAGGAAAAAAAGGACCCGTTCAAGAGTTGATGAAAGGTATGAAAGATTTGTCAAAGGAGGAAAAACCCATCTTTGGACAAAAGGTTAACCAATTAAAACAAGATCTTTCTAAAATGATTGAAGAAAAGAAAGAGCAATTGGCAGCTTTAGAAATGCAGAAAAAAATCGAATCTGAAAAGATCGATATTACTTTGCCAGGTCGTAAACCAGAATTAGGTAATGCTCACCCATTAAACTTAGTACGCCAAGAATTAGAGGATTTATTCATTGGTTTAGGATATCAAGTTATTGAAGGTGACGATATCGTAGATGATGAATATTGTTTCGAAAGAGCCAATATTCCAAAGGATCACCCAGCACGTGATATGCAGGACTCTTTATATATTGATCCAAATCGTTTATTAAGAACGCATACAACTGCAATTCAGATGGTTGTATTAGAAGAAAGTGCACCAAATCTTCCAATCAAAGTAGTATGCCCTGGTAAGGTATACCGTCGTGATGATGATGATGCGACTCACTCACACCAATTCATGCAGATGGAAGGATTGGTTATTGGTGAAAAAGTTACATTAGCTGACTTAAAAGGAACTTTGGAATTCATGGCAAAAAAATTATTTGGTCAAGACCGCCAAATTCGTTTCAGACCAAGTTATTTCCCATTCACTGAACCAAGTGTTGAAGTGGATGTTTCATGTCACATTTGTAACGGAAAGGGATGTCCAACATGTAAAGGCACTGGATGGATTGAAATTCTTGGAGCTGGTGAAGTACATCCAAATGTATTAAAAATGGCTGGATATGATCCAGAAAAATGTAGTGGTTTTGCCTTTGGTGTAGGTATTGAGCGTGTTGCGATGTTGAAGTATGGTATTGATGATATTCGTCATTTCTATACAAATGATAAACGATTCAATTCTACATTCAAACGTTATGAGTAGGAGGATTTAAATATGCGTATTTCAAGAAAATGGTTTAATCAATTTATGGATGTACAAGATCTTTCTATTGAAGAGATGGCAAAACGTATTACAGATGCTGGTTTTGAAGTAGAGGGTATTGAACATTTATCTCAAGGAACAAATTTAGTGATCGGTCATGTTGAAACATGTGTTGATCACCCGGATAGTGATCACTTACACTGTACAACTGTAAATGTTGGAAATGAAGTGGTAAATATTGTGTGTGGTGCACCAAATGTGGCTGCAGGACAAAATGTAATTGTTGCACTACCAGGTGCTGTTTTACCTGGTGGAGAAATCAAGAATGGTGTGATTCGCGGTGTTGAAAGTAATGGTATGATTTGTTCATTACTTGAACTAGGGGTGGATCCAGCTAGTTTAGATGAAAATCAAAAGAATGGCATTGAAGTATTACCAGCTGATGCACCTGTAGGAAATACAGATCCACTTGGCTATTTAGGTTTAGATGATGAAGTGTTAGATATTGGTTTAACACCAAATCGTAATGATTGTTTAGCTGCATTTAATATGGCAAAAGAAGCAGGAGCTATTTTAAATCGTGAAGTTAAACTTCCAGAATATGAAGGGGCTAGTGATGTAGGTACACCAAGTCAGTTGCATGTAGAAAGTACAACATCAAAATGTCCATTATTCTATGGAAAAGTTATTAATCATTTAACAATCAAAGAAAGTCCAAAATGGATGAAGGAATTATTGGCAGCTAGTGGTGTAAAGTCTATCAATAATATTGTTGATATTTCAAACATTGTAATGTTAGAAACAGGGCAGCCAATGCACTTCTATGATGCAAAGTCGTTACCTAGCCAAAGTATTGTCGTTGCTGATGGATTTGATGAGGAATATACAGCATTAGATGGTGTAACTTATAAATTACAACCAGAAGACATTGTTATCACAAACCAAGGTAAACCAATCGGTATTGCCGGAATTATGGGTGGAGATGATTCTAAGATTTTAGATACAACAGATTCTATTATTATTGAATGTGCTATTTTTGATCATGTTGCGATTCGTAATACAGCACGTCGTTTAAATTTATCTACAGAAGCAAGTGTACGCTATCAAAAAGGTATTGAACCACTAGCTAGTAAAAAAGCATTGGATCGTGCCGTTCAATTGTTGATTGAATATGCCAATGCGACTGGAATTGAAGAAACTGTTCAATATGGACAAGTTCCATATGAGCCAAAATCAATTTCTTGTACACTAGAAGCCATCAACAATCGTTTAGGTACAGATTTTAATTTAGATGAAGTTGTGGATGTATTTACACGTTTAGATTTTAAACCAGAAGTTAAAGATTCAACAATTACTTGTCACATTCCAAGTTCAAGAACTGATATGGAAGGTATGGCTGATTTAAGTGAAGAAGTTATTCGTATGTTAGGTTATGATCGTTTACCTAGTACACTTCCTGTTATGCCTATGACAGAAGGTAAATTAACATATAAACAACAATTAACACGTCAAGCACGCCAATTCCTATGTTCACAAGGCTTACAAGATTGTTTAACATATACTTTAATTAGTACTGAAAAGAAAGATAATGCAATTCTTAATAAGGACGAAGCGATTGAATTAGCAAGTCCAATGAGTGAAGAACGTCGTTATATTCGTACAAGCATTTTACCTAGTTTGTTAGATGTAATTTCATATAACCGTGCTCGTAATATCAAAGATATTAATGTCTTTGAATTAAGTGATGTAGCAGGTGTTAGTGGGGCTAAGATGCATTTAGCTATCGCGATGAGTGGAAATTTACAACAAACTCGTTGGACAAGTGATGTGACACCTAGCGATTTCTATACATTAAAAGGTTTGATTGAAGCCTTCTTAGAACAGATTGGTATTGCTGCTCAAAGAGTTTCATTCGTAGAAAATGATATGGATACAACACACTTCCATCCATATCGCAGTGCAAAAATTATGTTAGGAAAAGATTGTGTAGGTCTTTTGGGTGATATTCATCCTCAATATGGTAAAAATATTGTGATGGCCGAAATCGACTTTGCTGCACTTATTAATGTGAAGAAATCAAAAATCAAATTCAGCCCAGTTTCAAAATATCCAAGTGTAACTCGCGACTTGGCATTTGTTCTAAATCGTACAATGCCAGTACAAAAGGTAGTGGATACAATTAATAAGCAAGGTCGTTTGAATAAAGAAATGATTATTCGTGATGTAGAAGTATTTGATGTTTATGAAGGTGAACATGTAAGTAAGGATGAAAAATCTGTTGCGTTGTCTATTACATTCCAATCAGATACACATACATTAAAAGATGAAGAAATCAACCAAGTGTTTGAAGCAATCCTTGAACATATTCAAAAAGACTGCAATGCAACACTTCGTAGCTAAGAGATGTTTTTGACATCTCTTTTCTTTTATTTATGAAATCTTGTAAAGGGCTTACAAAAAGATTAAAATATTACATATAAGGAGATTTTTTCTATGCAAAAATATATTTTAGCAATTGACCACGGAACAACAAGTACACGTGCTGTATTATTTGATAAGGCGGCGAATGTGGTTGAAATTGCACAAAAAGAAACGACAATATCTTATCCACATCCTGGATGGGTAGAACAAGATGCTAATGAGATATGGCTAGCTTGTTTAGCAGTAATGAGTGAAGTGATATTAAAAAGTAAAATTAGTCCAGAACAGGTATGTGCTATCGGTATTAGTAATCAGCGTGAAACAAGTGTGTTATGGGATGCGAATACAGGACTTCCGGTAAGTCCAGCTATTGTATGGCAATCTAAACAAACAAAGAGTATCTGCGATAGTTGGAAAGAGAATGGATATGAAGAGGTTGTAAAGGCAAAGACTGGACTTCGTATAGATCCTTATTTTTCAGCAAGCAAGATCCGCTTTATTTTTGATCATAATCCAGATGTATATGAAAAGGCAAAGAAGGGTGAAGTTTTATTTGGAACGATGGATAGTTGGATCGTATGGAAATTGTCAGGATCGAAAACACATATCACGGATGTATCTAATGCAAGTCGAACATTATTGTTTAATATTCATACGCTTGAATGGGATGATGAATTGTTGAGTCTATTTGATATTCCAAGAGAAATCTTACCAGAAGTTAAACCAACATCTTATACATATTGTACAACAGCATCCTATCATTTCTTTGGTCAAGAAGTGCCAATTTGTAGTGTTGTTGGAGATCAACAGGCTGCGCTATTTGGTCAAGGTTGTTTTAGTGCAGGTGCTATCAAAAATACATATGGAACTGGCGGTTTTATGTTGATGAATACAGGAGATAAAATTGTTGAATCCAAGAATGGTTTGTTATCGACTGTGGCATGGCAAATTGGTGATCAAATGAGTTATGCACTTGAAGGAAGTATCTTTGTTTCTGGTAGTTTAATGAAGTGGTTGCGTGATCAGATGCAGCTATTTGAGAATACGAAGGATACGCAGGCTATGGCAGAAAGTGTTAAAGATACAAATGGCGTATATATTGTGCCAGCGTTTGTTGGCTTGGGTGCTCCATATTGGGATGATGCATGCCAGGCAAGTGTTTTAGGTTTAACGTTTGGTGCCAATAAAAATCATATTGTTCGTGCAGCTTTGGAATCGATGGCATATCAGTCAAAGGATGTGTTAGAAGCTATGAAGCAGGATAGTCAAATCAATATCACATCTTTAAAGGTAGATGGTGGTGCAGCTGCTAATAATTTCTTGTTGCAATTTCAAAGTGATTTGTTGCAATTGCCTGTTCAACGCTTTAAAACAAATGAATTAACGGCGCTAGGCGCAGCTTATTTAGCTGGACTTTCTTGTGGGTATTGGAAAGATGATGAGTTGGGCATAGAACTTCAAAGAGAATTTGTTCCTGAAAAAACAAAAGAAGAGATGGATGGTTTGTATGTGAATTGGAAAAAGGCAGTAAAAACTTGCCAGAGCTATAAATAAAAGTTAGAATAAATGCATGGAAATTTATACAAAAGAAGATTTTAAACAGATTTTTATAAATTTAGGCATCACAAAAGGAAGTTTTGTGCTTCTAGAAGCAGATCTTAGTCGATATAGTGGTTTGGTGGGTAATTATCAAATGCTAATTGAAACGTTACAAGAATTAATTACAGATACAGGTGTATTGTGTATGCCATGCTTTTCGTATTCTTGTTTAGATCCTGCATGTGCTGGTGATTTCTATCCATATGAAAAATGGAAGGAAATACGTGAAAATTTGCCAGGATTTCATGTGGTATATACACCAAGTGAAATTTATAAGGATTGTACAAATTTATTCTTACATTATAAAGATGTATATCGATCAAATCATCCAGTGTATAGTTATGCGTATTGGGGAAATTTCAATGAGGATATTTTGAAAGTGGATGTCAATGATGCATTTAGTTTTAAGGGAAGTTTGTCATTTTTGAATAAAAAAAATGCCTGCAACCTTCTTATTGGTGTATCACCGCAAAAGAGTTTGATGGTTCAGGCACTTTCAAATGAATATCAACTCGGTCAGACAATTATACAAAGAGCTTTTCTTCACTCTAAGCGACATTTGACTAAATCATTTCTTGTTCATGTTGTGGATGATGTTTTGTCAAAAGATTTGTTGGAAGGGTTAAATGTACAACAGAGCGATTCAAGTCTGGATAATATCTATGTACTTAGAAAAGCGGACTAAACAGTTCGGATATCTTTTCTAACGATTCAAGGTCTTCTTTTGAGAAATTGTTGAATTCAAAAGAATCAATATCTAAGATGGCAACAAGTTTGTCATCTTTTTTTATAGGGATGCAGATTTCTGAATTGGAAGCACAATCACAGGCGATGTGTCCTGGAAATTTGTGTACATTTTCAATTCTTTGGGTTTCTTGTGTTTTAGCGCAAGTTCCAACAACGCCTTTTCCGTATGGGATTCTTGTGCATGCTACTTTTCCTTGGAAAGGTCCTAGAGTGCACTCTTGATTTTTTTCATCACAAATATAGAAGCCAAGCCAATTGATGTTTTTCATTTCATGATATAAAAGAGCAATTAAATTGGAAATATTTGCGATATTTGGCAGCGTTTTATCAATTAAAAGATTGCATTGTTCAATTAAAATTTCATTCATTTTTATCACCAGATATATTTTATTTGAATTTGTGCAAAAAATCTATGAAATTAGTGACTTTTGTCATTGAAAAAAATATTTTTTTAAGTACTATAATAGTGTAAATAAAGCTTTTTAAAGCTTGGGGATTTGGGATTGATACTAATACTTTCTGAAGGAATAACAGACAGTAAAATTGATAGCGCGAATCATTTTTAGTGTCAAAAACAAATTTTAACGGAGAGAAGATTGGTAATCCGCAATTAGATAGGGTCGACTAAAAGTTGGCTTCAAAAATTGTAGGG
>URHY01000016.1 GCA_900547815.1 uncultured Solobacterium sp. | reverse complement strand
CTCGAAACTAAGCGGCAATTCAAAGGAAAGAGAACTCCTACCTATTTGCAATAGCAGCCTGTGCAGCAGCAAGTCTTGCGATTGGTACACGATATGGTGAACAAGATACGTAGTTCAATCCAACTCTATGACAGAATTCAATACTTGCTGGATCACCACCATGTTCTCCACAAATACCTAATTTAATATTTGGACGAGTACTTCTTCCAAGTTCTGTAGCCATCTTAACAAGTTTTCCAACACCTCTTTGGTCTAAGTGCGCGAATGGATCGGATTCAAAGATTTTCTTGTCATAGTAATCTTGTAAGAATCCACCTGCATCATCTCTTGAGAATCCAAATGTCATCTGTGTCAAGTCATTTGTACCAAATGAGAAGAATTCAGCTTCTTTTGCGATTTCATCTGCTAATAATGCAGCACGAGGAATTTCAATCATTGTACCAACATGATATTTCATGTCGAATTCGGATTCTTGAATCAACTTGTCAGCTACATCACATACAACCTTTTTAACATAGCGAAGTTCTGCAACATCACCAACTAATGGAATCATAATTTCAGGTTCAATCTTCCAATCTGGGTGTCTTTCATTGACAGCCAATGCAGCTTGAATAACTGCAGTTGTCTGCATTTCAGCAATTTCTGGATAAGAAATAGCCAAACGACATCCACGATGACCCATCATAGGGTTGAATTCGTGTAAGCTAGAAATGACAGATTTCAATTCATCTAAACCAATATGCATATCTTTCGCTAATTGAGTTATGTCATAAGAGTTTGTTGGTAAGAATTCATGTAAAGGTGGATCCAAGTAACGAATAGTCACAGGTAGACCTTCCATAGCTTCATAGATTCCTTCAAAGTCACTTCTTTGCATAGGCAAGATTTTTTCTAAGGCAACACGTCTTTGTGCAGCCGTTTTAGAAACAATCATTTCACGAACCGCTTTAATACGATCACCTTCAAAGAACATGTGTTCTGTACGAACTAAGCCAATACCTTGCGCACCAAATTCATGAGCTTGTTTTGCATCATGAGGAGTATCTGCATTAGTACGAACTTTTAATGTACGTCTTTCATCAGCCCAGTTCATAAAACGTTCAAAGTCTCCTGAAATACTTGCAGGAACTGTTTTAATAGCACTACCATAAATATTTCCTGTTGAGCCATCTAAACTGATCCAATCTCCACGATGATATTTCACACCGTCAATTTCGAAATATCCTTCATCATCATGCATTTTAATATCACCACAACCACTTACGCAGCAAGCACCCATACCACGAGCTACTACAGCAGCATGACTTGTCATACCACCACGTACAGTTAAGATACCTTGAGATACGTGCATACCTTCAATATCTTCTGGACTTGTTTCTAGACGAACTAAAATAACTTTGTGGTTACGACTTGCTTCTTGGATTGCTTCTTCAGCACTAAATACGATTTGACCACAAGCAGCACCTGGACTTGCTGGAAGTGCTGAAGCAATTGGCTCGGCTTTCTTTAATTCGTCCGCATCAAACATTGGGTGAAGTAATGAATCCAATTGTTTAGGTTCAACCATCATTAAGGCTTCATCTGTAGAAATCATACCTTCATCCACCATATCACACGCAATCTTTAAAGCAGCCTGTGCTGTACGTTTACCATTACGTGTCTGCAACATGAACAATTTACCTTTTTCAATTGTAAATTCCATGTCTTGCATATTACGATAGTGAGTTTCCAATTTTTTAGTAATCGCAACAAAATCATCATATGCTCCAGGAGCTACTTCTTTTAATTGATCGATTTTTTGAGGTGTACGAATACCCGCAACAACATCTTCACCTTGTGCATTCATTAAGAATTCACCATATAATTTATTTTCACCAGTACTTGGATTACGCGTAAAGGCAACGCCTGTACCACAATCATTACCCATATTTCCAAATACCATCATCTGTACGTTAACAGCTGTTCCCCAGCTTGAAGGAATATCATTCATCTTACGATAGTAGATAGCACGAGGATTATTCCAAGAACGGAATACAGCTTCAATAGCTCCCATCAATTGTTCTTTTGGATCTTCAGGGAATTCTGATTTCAATTCATTTTTGTAAAATGTTTTAAATAGTTCTACCAATTTTTTCATATCATCCGCATTCAAATCCAAATCATCTGTAATTCCTCTTTCAGCCTTTACTTCATCGATGATTTCTTCAAAACGCTTTTTACTCAACCCCATAACTACATCTGAATACATTTGAATAAAACGACGATATGAATCATATGCGAAACGCTCATTATTAGTTAGTGTTGCGACTGTTTCAGCAACTGTTTTATTCATACCTAAATTTAAAATAGTATCCATCATACCAGGCATACTTGCACGTGCCCCAGAACGAACAGATACTAATAAAGGATTCGCTTCATCCCCCAATTTTTTTCCAGATTTCTTTTCTAATAAATCTAAATACTCCATAATTTGAGCTTTAATACCATCATTAATAGTTTCATTATCTTCATAATATTGGTTACAAGCTTCTGTAGTGATAGTGAATCCATAAGGTACAGGCATTCCAAGCTTAGACATTCCGGCTAAGTTGGCACCTTTTCCACCTAATAGCTCACGCATCGTTTCGTCGCCTTCATTAAATTCATAGACATATTTTGTATCCATAATACTTTACCTCCTTTTTGTAACCGTTTACATGTGTAAATTATTATAGCACACTATTATCTACAATCCTAGTTAATTTTAAAAAAATAATATTATAAACAATCTAAATTCAACATTTCATGAAACATTTTATGATTTTTATGTTAATTTACACTTGAAAACAATAATAATCAGTCATCATAATACATCATTCAACATTTTTGATAAAAAAAAGAACTAGAATAATCTAGTTCACACTTGCCTGTTCTCTACACTTACCACAAACAGAGTAATTTGGGCAACTTTCTGAACATGCATTGTCTATGACTGTTCGTAATTGTGCTGGCATCATTGTCGTAATCTCATCATCATCATATCCTACCACAAGACTTTTTTCCGATAGTAGAATTGGTCGTTTTAAAATGGAAGGATTTTCTTGAATCAAAGTCACAAGTTCCTTCATCGAATAATCTTCAATATCCTTATCTAATGCTTGAAAAGCTTTAGAACGCACAGAAATAATATCTTCCGTTCCATTTTCACATCGCGACAATAAATATTTAATTTCACTTTCCTTCAATAATGAAGTAAATATATTTTTTTCAACAAATTCAATTTGGTTGTCTTTTAACCACTGTTTTGCCTTACGACAACTTGCACAACCTGGAGAAGTATATAAAATTACCATATCAATAGCCTCCTTCAACTAATTATATCATATCACTAGGTTTAAAAGAAATACTTGTATCTTGTATTTATATGTGCTATATTCAACTTCAGTGAGGTTGAAAAATGGAAAAAGCTATTCTATCAAGAATTAATTTACAGCTTCAAGATACTGATATTGCGCAAAAATATTTTGATACAATTTCAGACTTGATTGATACGCAAGCAGTACAAGATTTAAAAAAATGCAGTCAACACTTAGCTACATCACGATTTCAACATTCTTTGAATGTTTCATATTACTCATTTTTAATTTGTAGAAAATTTAGACTTGATGCCTACAGTGCAGCTCGTGCCGGTTTACTACACGATCTATATTACTATGATTGGAAAACAGATGATGATCGACCTTTAGAAGGTAATCATGCTAAGATTCATCCAATCATCGCTTTAAAAAACGCAAAAAATATCACGACGACAAATCCAACTATTGATGATGCCATTCTACATCACATGTGGCCACTTAAAACAACACGACCAAATACAAGTGTTGGATGGATTATACAGGCAGTTGATAAATTTTGTGCCATCACTGAAATGGGACACCAATCTTTATTTAGAGCAAGTCGCTCAAATAACCTTTTAAGTTATTGTATGATTTTTACATTCTTATTAACAATGTAGGCAGCTAGATCATTCTAGCTGCCTTTAGTTTTTCTTTAAATTGTTCTAACCAAGAAGAACCATCTGAATTTAAACCATATTCACCCATTTGAATACTTGGCTTTTTCTCCCCATGGAAATCACTTCCACAAGTAATCAACAAATTATGTTCTTTCGCAAGGTTTTCATAATACACATTTTGCTCAGGTGTATGATAATTACTGTAGGCTTCAATCCCATCCACACCAGAATCGAATAATACTTTCAACATTTCATTATTCTTATAAAATGTATTATACGGATGCGCTACTATCGCAAGGCCACCTGCATCATGAATTTTTTGGACCGATTCTACAAAATCAGGCATTGGTACATACACAAATAAATCCGATCCATATTGACATTTATCCCAAAAGAAATTCACAGGTGCAGGATCCGATCTTTTTCCTCCGGGAATATAGTCTTTAAAATCCGGAATATCTTGATAGCGAGGATCATTAAACATATGCGTACACATCACAAACCATGGATTCTTTCCGTTTGCTTCTTTCAATACAGCTTCCTCATCTATTTCAACACCATACTTTTGGCGTAGCTTATCACAACGCGTTGAAAAAGCATTTCTAGACTTAACTTGTGTTTTATCTAATAAATTTTTAAAATATTCATTATCAATATCGATGCCATATCCAAGTAGATGAACATCGCTATATCCAATACTTGTAGAACATTCAATTGCAGGAATCACTTCTATACCGGCATCCAGGCCTAGCTGAATCATGTCTTTAACACCACTAATACAGTCATGATCACTTAATGCAATCGTTTTTAAACCTCTTGCTTTCGCAATTTTTATCAATTCCTCTGGCGTAAACTGACCATCACCAGAATAGCAAGAATGCATATGTAAATCAAAATTGTTCATTACTAACCTCTTAAATCAAATAGAAAAATATAATCACAAAAACACCCAAAATAATTCTATACCATCCAAAAATTGTAAAGCTATGACTCTTCACATAGCCCATAAGAGCACGAATCGCAAATAAACTTACGATAAATGCGACAAACGTACCTAATATCAATAAGAATAATTGCCCAAAGCTAAAAAATCCAAAATGAATGACATATTTAACTACTTTTAATAAACTTGCCCCAAACATCACCGGAATTGCCAAGAAAAATGAGAATTCACTTGCGACCGTTCTAGAACAACCACAATATAAACCTCCCAATATTGTAGCGCCTGATCTTGATGTTCCTGGAATCAAAGCTAAACATTGAAAGAGCCCAATTTTTAAAGCGGATAAATACCCTACTTCATCAATTTTATCAATAGTTACTGTTTTAGGATGTTTCTCAACCATAATAAATATAATTCCATACGCAATCAATGCGACCGCAATCACAAATTTAGCCGATAAATACCCTTCAATGATATCATCCAATAAAAAACCAATAATTGCAGCAGGAATCACGCCCACAATTACTTTTGACCATAATTGTAAAGTATGTCTTCTCTTTCTAGCAGACTTTCTTTTATCGAAAGGATTCAATGTCGAAGCATATAATACAAGTACAGCCAAAATACTTCCAAATTGAATCACAACTTTAAAAACTTCAAAATAAGCAGCTGGTTCTAATGGCCAAATGCTTGAAAATAAAATTAAATGTCCTGTCGAAGAAATCGGCAACCATTCTGTTATCCCCTGTATGATTCCCAATATTATTGTTTGAATAATATTATATAAGAATGTCATTCTTCATTCCTTTTCATTGCATAGTCATGAACCATTTGTTTAAAAATTTCACCCCTAATTTCATAATTTTTAAACTGATCAAAACTAGAACATGCTGGACATAATAACACAATATCACCAGGTTTTGCCAATAAAACCGCCTTTTCAAAAGCATCCTTCATTGTCTCAACACTAATCTGGCTAGAAAAAATATCTTTAAACTTATCCTTTGTCTGACCAAAAGAAATACATTTTTTAACTATCGAATCATATTGTTTTAAATCATCGAAAGAAATATGTTTGTCTTTACCACCACACAACAAGATTACATTTTTTTCAAATGCAGATAAACCAGCACAAGCCGCATGTGTATTTGTAGCCTTTGAATCATTATAGAAACGCACATTATCAATTGTATCTACATATTCAATACGATGCTCTACCCCTCTAAATTCACGAATTACTTCTTGAATATTAAATAATGAGACACCCATTAAATAAGCCATGCAACTTGCCATCATGGCATTTCCACAGTTAAACTCACCAACAATTTTTAAATCTTTCAATGCAAACAACTGTGTGTCTTTATAATATGCATATTTATCATCCTTATATAAATCTACATCTTTTCTTTTTAATGAAAAATCAATCACATGACAGGGAATATTCTGTGCATATTTCACAACATTTTCATCATCCACATTACGAATAAAGTAATCATCTACATTTGTATTTTCATAAATGCGCATCTTACTTTCGTAATAGGCATCTAAACTATCCATATAATCTAAGTGATCAGGCGCAAGGTTTGTGACTGTTGATACATGTGGTCTAAATGTTTCAATACCCAACAGTTGGAAATTACTTAGTTCTAAAGCAACATTATAATCTGCATCTGTATAATCAAGAGCCAATTCACATAATGGAGTTCCAATATTTCCAGCTACAAGGCTTTTCTTTTGTCGATTCAACATCTCATACAACAATGTTGTAACAGTAGTCTTTCCGTCCGTTCCTGTAACAGCTGCATAATCAAAGTTTTTCGCATAACGATACGCAATCTCAATTTCCGTATAGATTTTTGTGTTTTGTTCTACAAAATAATGAACAAAAGGAACACGATAAGGAATACCTGGATTCTTCACAATGAATGCATAATTTTTTTCTTTTAAAGTATCTGGATGACCTTGATCAAACACTTCAATACCCAAAGCTTCTAACTCAGCCTTTTCTTTCACTTCATTTGAATCCGTCAAAATAACATGATAACCATTCTTCAATAAGAGTTTACTAACAGCTATACCACTTCTGGCAGCTCCAATGACTAATACAGTTTCCATTCTACATTACCCCCAAAACAAGTCCAAGAACAGCTAAAATAACACCTACAAGTCTAAAGCGATTTACAACCTTTTCTTCAGACCATCCACACATTTCAAAGTGATGGTGTAAAGGAGCCATTTTAAAAATTCTCTTATGTGTTTTTTTATAATACGTAACCTGTATAATAACGCTGCAAACTTCTGCAACAAAAACAAAACCAATAATAATCAATAAAACTTCTTGTTTTAAAACCATCGCAACCGCTGCAATAAATCCACCTAATGCCAAAGAGCCAGTATCTCCCATAAAAATTTTTGCGGGATGCTTATTAAACTTCAAATATCCAAGTAAGGCAAAAATCACAAGGCAAATCAAGCATGCGACATTGTTTAATCCTTGAATAAACGCAAATATTGCGAATGGAACAAGTGCAATAACCATTTGGCCCGCACAAAGTCCATCTAAGCCATCTGTTAAGTTTACGGCATTAGTTTCAGCTGTAAACATTAAGAATACTAAGATAAAATAAAACCAAGATAAATCGATTGTGACATCAAAGATTGGAATCCAAATATCTGTTGTTGAATTTGTACGATATAAGAAGAAAAATACAACAGCTAGAATAGATTGTAGTAAAAATTTATGTGAAGGTTTTAAACCCTCATTATTCTTTTGTACAACAATAATATAATCATCAATAAAACCAACTACACCATAACCAACAAATGCTAATAAAATAACTATTGTGTTTAAATCCAGTTTAAACGGTGTAAAGAAAGAACATACTACATATACAAGTGTTGGGACAATAATGAAGGCTAAACCACCCATGGTAGGAGTACCATTCTTTTTTTTATGACTGGCCAATCCCTCTTCTCTTTCTGTTTGTCCAAACTTAATTTTATGTAAATAATCAATCAATCCTGGCATGATCAACAACATAATGATTAATGTTAAAAGACACATGCCAAAAATCCATATATAATTTGAATTCAACATTCCTACGTCTCCTTTTTCAAAACACTATTATTATAACATTCTATTTAATGTTGAACAAATTTTAATTCAGGGGTTGAAACAAAGCCTTGTTCATGGTATTATAGTTAAGCGATTGCGTAAATGAAAGAAAAAGGAGGACATTAAGATGTCAAGAGTATGTGCAGTATCTGGAAAAGGTCCTTTATCTGGAAATAAACGTTCTCACTCAATGCGTGCTTCTCGCCGTAAATGGAACGTTAATCTTCAAAAAGTTCGTGTTGTAGTTGACGGAAAACCTCAAACTATCCGTGTTTCAGCTAGAACATTAAAAACATTGAAGAAACAAAACGCTATTTAATTTTAGATAATTAGGATCCTTAAAAAAAATTATGCATAAGATAAAAAAGAAGAGTTTTCTCTTCTTTTTTTCTATTTATAGAATTCTTTTAATTTTTCATTTAAGCATTTGGCAACCTTCAAATCTTGTTTGAATTGAAAATTATGTTGAATGAGTGGAGATTTCGAAATATATACATATACCTTATTTCCATTTAATAATTTAATTTCAATACCCACATATACTTTTTTCATTTCAATGAAAATACTATGATTCAAAGTGCTCACTAATACCTTATGAGAAAACATAGGTGATTTATCTTTATACTTTGCGTCTTCATATACAATTTGACTTGAAACAACATCCGAAAACGAATACTTCCCTAAACTTCCATCCAATATAGTAAATTCTTTCTTTTTCTCGTCAAAAATAAGACTATTCATGAAAACCACCACCCTATATTTCTATTTTACCATCAACAATAGGCTAAAAGTGCAGATTTCTCTGCACTTTCAGCTTGGCTCTATTTACTTTTACAGGATATTATTATATTTCAAACCATTGAATTTCGCATTCTGCTAATTCAACTTCAAAACTAGAACCATCACCCTTATAAATTGTTGTAGTTTGAGGTTCATATGTATTATTTACAACACAGAAACTATTTGTAGAAGGATATACATTGACATCCACATTATAATTTTCTGAATACCAACGCTTCATCTCATCTTCCTTATGTGCCGCAAAGAAGATGGCACGATATAAGAGTCGTACATTTTCAAAACTAAAAGGAAGACCATTCATATATACACCGCGCCCTTTTCCATATTCATTCACAGCTAGATTTACATGTAGATCTTTTTCAGCCAAGATTTTAGTACCAGGTAGTGCATATACATCATTGATGCATTCTCCCCAGTCTTCATGCTCTAATTGTTCCGTAATAAAATGATTTGGATGCACTTCCCAATTATACTTGTCTGTATGCATTGTGAAACCTAATTCTTTATCGACACCTAATACATCATATAATGTAAAATATTTACCATTACGATTTATAGCTGTTGGCTCACCAACACCGATGAATCCACCACCTTGATCAACATAGCGACGAAGTGCTGTAATGATTGTTTCGTCAAATTCTGCACCACCACTAAAACTTGTATAGGCAGAACCAATATTCATCACAACATCCATATCCTCTAAAATGGATGGATCTTTGCGAATATCATCAAAACTAATAAAGCGAACATCAAACGGGAATCCACTTAATGCTTCCATTACACCTGTGTATGAATAAATTTGTTTATACCAAATCGCATGATGAACTAAATGCGTTCCCCAACGACGAAGTTCACCCCAACTATTGATAACACCCACTTTTAATAAGTTATATGGAACTTGTTGATTTACGTGTGAATATAAAGTACGGAATTCATCACAAACCTTTTCAATATAATCAATAAATTCTGGGAAATCCAACGCTAATTTTAAATATCCACCATAACCAATACGATCTACAGGACTTCTTAAAATAGCTCTACGAGCCGTTACCCAATTGACCTTAGCTTCTTTTAATGGATCTCCATTTTCATTGAAAACATCTGGGAAGAAATAAGGTAAAAATCTTCCTTCTGTGTATTTAACACCTTTAATATCTGAAATCAAACGAAGTGTCGTACCAGAACCAACCGAACCTACAACGGCATCTAATCCAATCGATTCAAAATATTTACCAAATGGTTCTGTACCAATCCAGTGATCCCCTAAAAACATCATGGCTTCTTTTCCATATTCATGACAAATATCGACAAATTTTTTAGCCAACTTACTCACTTCACGCTGTTGGAAATCCATAAAATCACGATATTCCTTTGTAGGAACACAGAATGTAGAGTTATTAAATCCTTTGTTGATAATATATTCAGCTCTGAATGGATAGCCTACTTCTTTTTCAAACTGCTCCAAAATGTATGGAGATACAGAAGCACTATATCCAAACCAGTCTACAAATTTTTCACGTGCAAATTCATCAAATTGAAGCGTGAATTGGTGGAAGAATGTTGTAAAACGAACAACATTTACATCATCTCTTTCTTCACAGAATTTTCTAAATTTATCTAAAACATACTTTTGTGTTTTAGGCTGTCTAACATCAAAAGTCATTTGATGTTCCTCACCTTGCCAATCATTTGTTAAGGCATTATACATATGTACTGGATCCCAGATCACAAAAGCTAAAAAGCTTACAGTATATGCATGATATGGAATAGTTTCATGAATAATCACTTCCATTGTTTCTTCATCATAATCCCAATTTGTGACAACGTCATCTGTAGTACGATCAATCACTTCCCACCATCTATGATTGTCTTTGGTGTTTGGTTTTAATTGATCTTTATAGAAATGCTGCATGATTTGAATCTTTAATTCCGTATCTTTAGCTGTCACAAAATCACTCATCAAATACATTTGTTGAATTTCATCTGGATTTGCCTTTGCCCAAGCATTATCTTTTCTTGTCGTATAATACGTTGCATATTGTTTGATGTCCATTTTACGCAATTCTTCCGGCATATCCGTTCCATCACAGTCACGAATCGCATCGGCTTTCCATCGATTAATGATTTCAATTGTTGCATCAATTACATCAACATCTGTCGGTACAGTTACCTTGCCTGTTTCAATCATTTTAATTCTCTCCTAAACTAATCTATTCTATTTTCTGTTTCTAAATCAAAGAAATGCACTTTTGATAAATCCATCGTCAACTTAATTGTAGTGTGAGCTTCTGGTTCTAAACGAGAATTTACTTTTGCGCACATTTTTTGCCCATCCAAAGAACCATGTAAAATATATTCATGTCCTAATAATTCAGCCACTTCAATTTCAAAATCAAAGTTTGCACTTGGATACGTATCGGCAACAATGCCTTCCCCGTGTAGATCTTCTGGACGAATACCCATAATGATTTCTTTTCCTTCATAGCCAGAAAGTTTTTCGCGATACATCAAAGGAATATCAATCTTCATATCATCTACATAAAAGAATCCATTTTTGTAAACACCCTTAATAAAGTTTGTAGCTGGAGCTCCCAAGAATCCTGCCACAAATAGATTTGCGGGATTATTATAAATTTCTTTAGGTGAACCAATCTGTTGAATATATCCACCCTTCATAACAACAATACGATCTGCCATTGTCATAGCTTCTGTTTGATCATGTGTAACATAAATTGTAGTAGCACCAATTCTTTCATGTAGCTGAATGATTTCAGAACGCATTTGAACACGCAATTTAGCATCTAGGTTTGAAAGTGGTTCATCCATCAAGAATACTTTCGCATTACGTACAATCGCACGTCCTAATGCAACACGTTGTCTTTGTCCACCCGATAATGCCTTTGGTTTACGATCCAAATAAGGCTCGATTTCCAAAATTCGCGCCGCTTCATGTACACGTTTATCTATTTCTTCCTTGCTGAACTTACGAAGTTTTAAACCAAAAGCCATATTCTCATACACACTCATATGTGGATATAAAGCATAGGATTGGAATACCATCGCAATATCACGATCTTTTGGTTCCACATCATTCATTCTTTTTCCATCAATATAGAAATCACCTGCACTAATTTCCTCTAAACCAGCAATCATACGAAGTGTTGTAGACTTACCACATCCACTAGGTCCTACAAACACAATAAATTCTTTATCTTTTACATCTAAATTAAAGTCAAATACAGCCTGAACATTGTTGTCATATATTTTATCAACATGCTGCAAAGATAATTCTGCCATACTTCATCCTCCTATTTATGTTTCTTGTTGTATAAAAACAACAATGTAAGTAAACCCGTCAATCCAACAATTTCAATCATTAAATTACGAACACTAACTGTCTTTTGTGCCCAAATGATTAGTCCTAAAAACACAAAGAATAAAATAATCATAACTATATTCATTACTTTATTATCATCTCTCATACTAGACACCTCTTACTCTTTCATTCCACCAATGCTCATACCTTGTGTAATCTTCTTTTGAACACAAATATAAAGAATCAGTGTTGGAATCATAACAATTACCAATCCAGCATACATAACACCAAAATTTGCTTGTGATTTTGCATCGGCCATCAAATATTTAACACCAACTGCCAAAGTCGCATTTTCTTTATCCATAAATGTAAATGCGATAATATATTCGTTCCAGAATGCTAAAAACTGAAATAAAATTACAGTAATAATACTAGGTCTAGCCATTGGAATCATAATTTTAGTCATAGTCTTGAAATAACCACAACCATCAATGCGAGCTGCTTCTTCATAAGCTTTTGGCAACGTTTTGAAATAACCTGTCAACAAATAAATCGTAAATGGCAAGGCTGTTGCAGCATAAACGACAGAAAGCCAGAATTTACTATTCAAGAAAAAGTCGACGCCAAGCTTGATATCGGCATTAAATAACATCAAGAAAATAGGTAATACGATGTAATTCACGTTGACAAATAGTCCGGCCATAAACAATCCGTTAAAGAATTTCTTTCCAACAAAATCAAAGCGAGCTAATACATACGATGCAGGAAGAGCAACCACCAACAAGATAACTAAGGATAATGCGGTTACGATGATCGTATTCACCAAATAATCACCCATTCTTGCCTTCACAAAGGCATCCGCAAAGTTTGACCATAACATTTGTTTTGGAAAATCAAATGGATTGCCACTTACCAATTCTAGTTGTGATTTTAAAGATGCAAGGAAAACCCATGCGATCGGTACAATAATCGAAATAGCTAACGTAATCAATGCTACATAAACAAAGATTTTATATAAAGGAAAATTACGCTTCTTCATATTTCATCCTCCTAATACTGCAATACATCACGTTCTGTGACTTTATTTATAATAGCGGATAACGCAAATGAGAATACGAAGATACAAACTCCGATTGCCATACCAAATCCATATTTACCCGCAAACGCATTGTTATACATATAGTTCAATGCCACTTCACTTCCTAAGTTTCCTTCACTTGTCAACTGCACAAACATAAAGGATAAGTTAATTGTAGAAATAACGAAGAAAGTCAAAGTTGTACGAATGTTATCCCAAATCAATGGTAAAGTAATCATAAAAAATTGCTTTACTTTACTAGCCCCTTCTAGGCTTGCTGCTTCATAAAGATTTTCTGGAATACTTGTCATACTCGACATATACATAACCATATAATATCCAATGGCCTGCCAAACTAATGCACCAATAATAGAATAGTTAATAACATCTGGATTTCCCATCCATTGTCTTTGTAAAGATTCTAGACCAATCATACCTAAGAATGAGTTCAAAATACCATTGGTTGGTTGATAAATGGCTGAGAAAATACCTGCGATAACTACAATACTCAAAATATTAGGAATATAGAAAATCACGCGGAAGAAGTTCTTTCCTACAAATTCTTCACGAGTTAATAAGGTCGCAAATAAGACTGCCAACACCAAAGTGATGATTGTAATCAATACAACATATAAAATTGTATTTTGCATAGCCTCAATAAAACGCATATCGTTAAAAAGAACCTTAAAGTTGAATAAACCTGCAAAAGTGGCATCACTTACGAAGTTGCTCTTTTTAAAGAATGCCGTCTTAAATACATCAATCGTTGGAATGACCATAAAAATGACAACTAAAATAACAGCGGGTGCAAGACACGCAAATACAAAACGATTTTGTGCTTTCTTTTTATTCATGAGTTACCTCCCATCTTTTAAAAAGCGACGAGCAATAATATGCTCATCGCTTTATGTTGAAATATACTTTTTTAATTATTCAGTTACGGCTTTATTTTTTGATAATTTAGCCCAAGCATCTGATAATTTAGCTTGATAATCTTTTGCACTTAATTCACCTGTTGCTAAAGAGTCAATTGAACCAAATACTGTAGCAGCACGATCAAAATCTGGTAAGTTATCTGTGTTATAAGGAGCAAATGCACCTAAAGCTGCAGAAGCATTATCATATACTGAGAAGAATTCTTTTGTATATCCATCTTCCATAGCTGCAATTGTTTCAGACATAGTAGTTGTTGGAACAATGTTTCCACCTTCAGCCATGATCTTAACACCTTCTTCAGAATAGATAAACTTCAAGAATGCTTTCGCATCATCTACGTTTTTAGCTTGAGCAGGAATCCATACTTGTTCAGTCATAGATCCAACGAAACGTTCACCATCTTTTTCTAATGCAGGCAATGGAAGTAATCCCCAGTGATAATCTTCAGGAGTTGTATCTGCCATTTCATTCACTACCTAGTCACCATTAGGCATGAATAATGCTTTTCCATCAATAACTGCCTGTTGGTTCATTGTGAATCCGTCTTTCGCATTGGCATTAGCTACTGTATCAGAATATAAATAATCAGGACTTACTAATTTAGTTAAAATATCGATAGTTTGTTTAGCACCATCTGTATTCCAAGCATCCTTATCATAATTTAATACGTTAGATAATAATTCTTCTCCACCAGTTTCTTTCAACAATGCATTTAATGTATTATCAAAGTAACCATTTGTTGGATATGTAAATAATGAAATACCATCTTGTTTAGCTTGATCACCTAAAGCCCAGAATTCATCCCAAGTTGTTGGAAGATCATATTTCTTTCCTTCTCCAACTAATTCTGTATTATAGAAGAATCCAGCAGGTGTTGTTTTAAGTGGCATTAAATAAGATTTTCCATCACCATAATATTGTACGATACTACTATTCGCATAGTTTTCATCCATACCTACTTCTTTAACAACATCAGAGATATCTAATACTTCGTGTGTATTTAATTGAGTTTCAGTATATCCAGAAGGCTGTCCTAAATTATAATAAACAACATCTGAATATTCACCCTTCGCATTTTCTTTATTTAATACATCCGGCAACTCTTTTTCAAAACGCAATTGTACATCTACATCTGGATTTGCTTTTTCGAAAGCTTTTGCTAATTTTGTAAATACTTCTTCACCATTTCCACCAGAGAACGAATCAAATTTTAATACTCGTTTATCTCCAGAATCAGAATTTTCAGCTGGTTTACTTGAACATCCTGCTAACATTGAAGCAGCCATCGCAAAGGACAACCCAGCAGTTATAACTTTTTTCATACTTTACCTCCTCATAAAATTCGTATGAACCTCTTTTGACAATGAAAGTATAACTTATTTGTAAGCGCTTTATCATAAAAATATAGCTCGATATTTTAGATATATTGCGATTCGATAAATTTATGAACAAAATTGATAAACAATACAAAATAAGATATAATAAGGAAAAAAAGAGGTTTTACCATGAGCACACAACGATTTCAAATCGATCAAGTCGATTTCAACAAAGCACGCCCAAAGCTTTTATATATAACAGAATCTAAATTTGATCATGAATGGAATTCCACTCTGCATACACACTTATATACAGAAATATTCTATGTGACAAAAGGCCATGGACTATTAAGTCTAGACAATAAAAACTATCCTGTCAAAGAAGATGATCTAGTTATTGTCAACCCTCTTGTTTCCCATACAGAACGTGGTATTGAAAATGTAAACTTCGAATATATTGTCATGGGAATTGAAGGTGTTACTTTCTTTTCCAAAGAAGAAGATGAGGAACAAGGTTGTAGTATTGCCAATTATTATGAATATAAGCATGAAGTTTTGTTTTATTTGAAAACAATCCTATTTGAAGTAAAGACAAAAGATACAGAGTACCAATCTCTTTGTCAAAACCTACTTGAAGTTTTATTGATCAACCTCATGCGACGTGCAAACATCAACTTAAAATCTTCACCAATCAATTAAGCCAATAAAGATTGTGTCTTAATTGAAAAATATATTGATGCACACTTCAAAGAAGACATCACACTCGATACATTAAGTGAACTCACATTCTTAAACAAATATCATATTGTACATGCCTTTAAACAATATAAAGGCATTTCTCCCATTAACTATATGATTCAAAAACGTTTGGAAGATGCTAAACTTTTGTTGTCTACAACCAACCTACAAATTTCAGAAATCGCATATATTGTTGGTTTTACTAGCCAATCCTATTTTGCACAAGCCTTTAAAAAGGCCACTCATACTTCTCCAATGCAATATCGTAAAGATAATAGTCATTCATAAGAGGTAAAGAAAATGAATAAACAAGACAATTACGAATTACTAAAACAAGGCCTAACCCAAAAAGAAATAGTAGATTTAACTCAAAAAGGCTTCACAAAAGAAGAAATGGTACAAGCTAAAGAATATGATAAAGAAATCAAGAAAGGATCTAATCTCATCGCATGGATCGTGGATTTGATTACTTGGCTTATACCTTAAAAGAGCAGCGCTCTTTTTCGTATTATGAAACCAGGAAGAAAAGTATTCTGGTTAATATAGAATTGTATAATGTAGATGAACAGATCAAGAATCATTTCTATTGAAAGAGAATCAACTGTTTGTTTAGTTATTCATGGTATTCAAGTCAGGATATAATATTCCTGGCTTTTTCTTTTTGCAGGCATGTAATGAGAATAAAGTCTTAGAGAAAAAATGACGTGGTTCTTTTTAGACCTTTGAGTCAGTAATAAAAAACGTCATTCTTCCTATTTCTGTTTATGAATAAGCTTATATCTAAAAAGACGGTAATTGAATCAAGTCAGTATGTAAAACGAAACAATATGGAGCAGAAATTTGGAAGTTATCTCTACTGTTTAATGAAAGGAAGTATTGTATGGAAGGTCCAATTGTAAGCATTGATGTTTCTAATGGAAACAGTCATTACATGTGTTTTATCAAGAACAATAAACGTTTTGGTAAAGTAAAGAAAATTGATCATGATATTGAAGGATTCAAAAGACTTCTAGAAGATATTCAAAAGCTGGAAGCTGAAACCAATGAAAAGGTATATGCCGTATTTGAAGCAACCGGTGTTTATACAAAACCTTTAGAAAGATTTCTAAGTAAGAACAGTATAAAGACATATATAATCAATCCTTTAGAATCTGCCAGAAAACGGAAAGAAGAAATACATAATAAGAAGACGGATAAGCTTGATCCAATATCTATTTCAAAAGTTTATTATGATAAAGAAGAAATGATAGAACTAAAAAAGAAGGATGAAACATATAACTGGCTCAGGAAAAAGAATCGATTGTATGAAGATCAGTTGAATCATCTTAGAAAATACAAGGTTACATTTCAAAATCAGTTAAGCATCTGTTTTCCGGGATATCTTGATTTATTTAAGGACGGATACAGTGATATTCCAATGACAATCCTAAAAAAATATCCACATCCGGATTTATTGAAGAACAAGAAGGCTGAAACGGTTGCCAGATATCTTGAGAAAAATACATGTCATACTCATAAGGTATCTTTAGAATATGCATTAAAAATAATAGAATTTGCGAAAAAGACATATCCCGGATGTGAAAAGGATGATGTAGAAGTTGAAATATTTAAAATATTACTTGATAAGGTAATCGAAACACAGAGGGAATGTGAAAAAACATTGAATGAAATGATAACAGTTGCTTCTACTTTAGAAGAATATAGATATATCTCAAGCATTGATGGAATAGGGCACAATCTTGCTGCAAGGATCATTGCAGAGATTGGAGATATAGAAGAATTTAAATCAAGAGCAGCACTTGTGGCATATGCAGGATTGGATCCGCATATATATCAGTCAGGAGACCAGGATGGAAAACATTTAAAGATATCCAGAAAAGGAAATAAATATCTAAGGTGTCTATTGTTTCTGGCTGTAGGATGTTCTATAAGAGGAGCTAAAGATAATCCAGTGAATCGATTCTATCAAAAGAAAAAGCAGCAATCGAACCCGCTAAATTCGAAAGCTGCCAAAACCGCATGTACCGCCAAACTGTTAAAAATAATATACGGTATATGCAAAAACAAGACCACATATGAAAGGTAGTCTTGAATACATTATAAACAAAAATTTAAAAAATTGGAGAAATCCAATCTTTTTATCGTGGAAAATCATCAAAAAATGTGTCCTTCATGGAAAGAAACAAAATTTTATGAATTAGGCTTGATTTTTATTATCTAATTTTTCTGGATATTTAAATTCTTGTAGGATCGAACATAGTCTTTAAATTTTTATAGGGTCGTTTTATAAGTAGTAAAAAAATTCTATAAAATATCGTAGGGTCGTGTTCGTCCCATTTTTTATATTTTATTAAAAGCAAAAAAGCCTTCCATAGTAAAATCATATTTGGCCTAATGATTTTCATGGAAGGAGTGATTTTTATAACTGATGAAATTATAACAAATATTCTAAACATTAAACTAAAAGACTTGGAAGATTTTTCAAGCTATTCAAAAGATGGTATTTTGTATCATGATTTTACTCTCAAAAAAATAGAAACTTCTTTTATTCTTCTGCTTATACGAATACACATTTTGATCTGCCAAATCCTTAACACTCACAATATCTCCCGTCAGCAACAAAGCCGATCCATAAGATACTGAAAGTAAATATTCATATTTTCTTTTTTTGGATTTCATCAAATGATCAAATTGTATAGAATACGATTCTTCATTACAACAATTTTTTAATAATATCCATATTTGGCATAGGCTTTCTTAATACAATTGGCAATGATGCTTAGACAAAGATCTTCTTTGACGTGTCCATACACATCATTGACATGCTTAAAACCACATCAAACACAATCAACATTCCATTTGTATAATTCATGTCATGACTAAAGTCACGAGTGTTCTTAGATTGCATTATAAAAATATCCATTCATCTATTGTTCCACCGTTTCTTTTGTATATATACACCTAGATACAATTGGACTATTTTTCTTTAAATATTCTTTTTGAAGCCATTCTAAATATGTTCCAGGACTAATAATTCCTCGCACACTTAATACATCCGCACCAAGTGTTCCTAAAACCAAATCTGTAAAAGAAGCACAATTATCACCTAGAGCCCAATAAATGTGGAATTTTCCACTCTTTACTTTATAAAGCTTAGCCCCCGTACGATAATGAAGACGACTTGGATAATCCATCTCGAATTCTTTGAAACGATCATATCCATCTTCTTTTTCAATCTTCGTATACCAACGATATCCATTTTGACGAATAATATTAATTTCCCTTTCAATCCCCTCATTCTGTTTAGGTGTAGTATAAATACCATATTCAAAAATCGAATTGTTTTCGGCAGAAATCATATTTGGAATATATTTCTCTAAAGGTACCGTAAAAAAGATACCATCCCCAATCGTTTGATTTAAACGAAATGAATCACTATCATAATTTCCGTAGCTATATACTATATCGTCATACGCAAAACAAATATGTCCTACTTTTTGAAAGCCTTTTGAACCAACGTGAACAATTACTTTTAAGCGTACAACTTCATCATTTTTATACGTGTTCAAATCTTCAGGTTTACCCTCTTCTAAATAATGGTTAATACTAGCTAAAGCTGCATCTGGAACCATTGCACAAAGAAAAGCTGGAAGTGTAATGCGAACTTTACGTTTCCATTTATATTTCATTAAAGGATTAATACCTTCACATCCATCACTCAAATAACGAGAACCTAAAATCATAAAATAAATGCCAAAAGCTTGCATCAATAGATTTGTATGAAAGTCTGGATTTAAAAGTAAATAAAATCCAAATAGTATATAGATAATTGTAAAAACAAAGTTAAAAAACTTCCCCTTTAAATGATTAATTTTATCAATCACCAGCTGAATGAAGCAGGCCGTACCACAAAGTATACAATATCCTCCAAAATTCACTCTCAAGATCCATTGTGGAATATACCGAAAGTTCATCAAGAAAAACATAAACGCAATAGATAATATGGAAAAGAAGAAGTCCTTATTCTTTTTGTTCTTTATAAACCGTATAAATAGAGTAGCTCCATTCACAAATAAAAACAGAATTGAAGCTCTTAAAATCATTGTAAAAACACGATTTGGAATCCATACCATAACGGCTCCAGCAATCATTAATATTGTTCCAATCACAAAATTCATAGCTACATCATAAAACATAGACTACCTCCAATTGGTTTGAACACACAAAAAGCTACCTTCATCTACACGAATAATCCCTTTATCTTCAACTAAAGAATTACTTGTTGTATATATTTCTTCCATATGGATACGTCGTGAATCAAGTGGATATAAAAATCCAGATAAGGATAACACACCTTCTTTTATTGGATAAAAAGAAATATGGCGATATGAATTATCAATTTCATGAACACCTACATTCATGACAGATATTTTTTGATGATCATCAATCAACACAAGATTATTAAATCGATACATAGCTAATCGAATATTCGCAATCGTATGATCGATTCTTCCTTGCATTCCTCCATATAGATAGATCGTATCGTAATCTTTACATAAACGAATCGCAAGTTCTGAATCCGTTTCATCTTTCATAATGGGATGCCTTTCAATCGGACAAGTAATACGTTTTAAATCTTCTTCATTCAATGAATCAAAGTCTCCAACTGCCATTTTGATAGAAAGCTTTTGATCTATAATTTTTAGTGCACCCGCATCCACACCAATATAATCACAATCTTTAATCTTTGGTACTACATCAACAAGTGGTGTAATTAAAACAGCACAAGTCATAATTATGCAAGCATACCTTCAATTGTCTTGGCAATATCATTTTTAAATACATAACTACCCGCAACCAATGTATCACATCCAGCTTCTAAAGCCAATTTATAAGTATCTTGATTGATGCCACCATCAATTTCAATACGATATGAAAGATTTAAATCTTCTCGTTTTTGTTTTAACCAAACAACCTTTTCAAGCATATCTTCCATAAATTTTTGACCACCAAAACCAGGCTCAACACTCATTACTAAAACAAGATCACAAGATTTTAATATACTTTCAAATGGCTCAATAGCTGTATTTGGTTTTACAACAATGCCACCCTTGGCACCTAAACGATGAATTTCATCCAATAGATTTTGAATTCGATTCACATCATTATCCAATGCTTCGGTATGAAAACTTACAAGATCTGCTCCATTCTTAATAAAGATTGGTGCATATTTTTCTGGATCCGTTACCATTAAATGTACATCCATAAATAGTGGACATGCCTTTTTAAAACCTTTTAAAATATCAGGTCCAAATGTTAAATTTGGCACAAAATGACCATCCATCACATCAAAGTGTAGCCACTTTGCCTTAGATGCCATTAATTCTTCTAATTGTGCACTCACATCGGAATAATCCAAAGATAAAATAGATGGTGCAATTACAATTTCATTCATAAATTCTTACCTCTTTGTTCCATAATATTTTTATAATCTTCATAAATTGTCTCATTGATTACGCCCTTTAAAACTGCTTCTTTTATACTACAATCTGGCTCATTCAAATGCTTGCAGTCTTTAAAACGACAAGTATGAATATAGGGCTTAAAATCAAGAATACATTCATCTAAATGACTCGTATCTAAACGCGTAAAATCTAAGCTTGAAAATCCAGGTGTATCCGCTACTAAACCATCACACACATGGTGTAATTGGCAATAGCGTGTTGTATGTTTTCCACGCCCTAAAGCTTTAGAAATAGCTTGTGTCTGCAATTCAAAATCTGGATTTAGACGATTCAATAAACTACTCTTACCAGCTCCTGACTGACCACACAACACAGACACCTTACCATTTAGGATTTCCTGCAACTCTTTATCATCACTACCTGGATTTGAAAAGACCACATTATATCCAGCTTTTTTATACTTATCTAAATCCGATAGGATTTCATCTGGACTTTCTAACAGATCCAACTTAGTAACACAAATCACCGGCTTAACACCTGCAAGACCTACTAAAAAAATCAAGCGATTTAATAAATGACAAGAATAGTCTGGGTCTTTTAAACTTGTAACAATCAAAGCCTGATCTACATTGGCAATGGCCGGTCTTAATAAGCGGTTTGTACGTGGAAGGATCTTATGGATTCGATATGAATCCTCAATTTTTTCATATTCTACAAAATCGCCCACAACAGGAGCCTGTTGTTGTCGCATTTTTCCTCTTGGCTTCGCAATAATCTCTTCTTTTTCATTTTGAATCGTATATTGATTCGAAATAATTTTTATAATTCTTCCTTGCTGCATATCAATCATAATACAATGTAACTACACTGTCTGTTCCTTCCTGTACATATTCTGTGCCAACATCTGGAGACACATTTACAACTTTATTGCTACCACTACCATCTGTAATCTTACTCAATACAACCGCAATACCTAAATTATTCAATTCATCTTTGGCATCCAATACATCTTTACCAAGCAAATCACTAGGAATCACAATGGAAGGATAGCTACTTACTACTAATGTTATTGTTTCTTTACCATCAGGATCAATTCTTGTTCCCGGAGTTAATCCTTTTTGTTTTAAAACAATACCTGGATCTAAATCCTTTTTACCCTTATACTCCACAACAATCTTCACATTTGGACAATTCTTTTTCAACTCATATTCTGCATCAACAAATGTTCCATCCGTAAAATCAGGTACTAGATAGGTAGATCCTTTTGAAACAGTTAATACAATTTTAGAATCATTTAAAATGACATCACCGTCTTTATACGAAGATTTAATTATTGTACCTTCTTCATACTTATCATTTGCCTTATACACATAGCTAACTTTTGAAGTATTAAAATGTGCATCCTGTAAAGTATCAATTGCCTCTTCTTGTGTTTGTCCAATCACATTTGGCATTGTCTGATAACCCAAAAAGCCGCTGATTTTAATAATTCCTGTAATACTTGCGATAAGCACTAAAACAACAATACCAATCACAATAGCTGCAGTAGTCATCAACACAGGAATCCAGTTTCTTTTTTTCTTATCATTTCTTTCTAGTTTGTCCTCTTCAAAATCGAGATGACCATTATCATATTTTACCAATTCTTTAGATGGATTTTGATCCACTTTGATACGTTTCATATCTCTATATTCAGGATCTAAACAATGAATCAAATCATAAAGCATCTCTTTACAAGATACATAACGTTGGGATAAATTTTTAGCAGTTGCCTTTAAAATAATATTTTCTACAGACTGCGGAATATTTGGATTGAAATCACGCACAAATGGCATTGGTTTTCTTAAATGTTTAATTGCGATTTCCGTTGGTGTTTTTCCTGTAAAGGGAACTTTACCAGTCAATAATTCATAAAATACAATACCTAATGAATAAATATCAACTTGTTCATTGGGTTCCTTTCCTTGCGTTGTTTCTGGAGCTAAGTAATGTGCAGAACCCATAACCGTATTATTGAAGGTCAATTGCACAGAACCATTTGCCACCGCAATCCCAAAATCTGTAATTTTTATCGTTCCATCATCTTTAACCAACACATTTTGCGGTTTAATGTCACGATGAATAATATTGTTTTCGTGCGCATGATTTATGGCACTCACCAATTGTTTCATGATGCCTATGGCCTCATCTACATCCAATGCACCTCTTTGTGCAATCAATTCTTTCAAGGTTCGACCACGAATAAATTCCATTACGATATAATGCATGCCTTCATATTCACCAACATCGTAAATATCAACTACATTCGGGTGTGATAAACGACTAGCTGCACTTGCCTCTCGTTGAAAGCGAACAAGTGCCATTGCATCTTGACTTAATTTATCACGTAGAACTTTGATTGCGACAATACGATTTAAAATCGTATCCTTTGCCTTATAGACATCCGCCATTCCACCTTGACCAATTAAAGACAAGATTTCATAGCGATTCGCTATCTGTTCCATCATCATATTATTGTTCTCCGTTATTCTCCATTAAGATAATTGTACAATTATCATATCCACCCGATTGATTGGCTCTGGCAATCAGTGTTTCTACTTTTTCCTGTAAAGAAAGTGCATCGTCATGAACAATATCCGAAATCACTTTCTTTTCCACATATCCATGTAATCCATCACTAGAAATCAATAGATATTTATATGTATTTTCAATCTTGTTGATGTCAATTCGAAATACATGCCATACTCCTAAGGCATTGGTCAAAGTATTCTTTTGCGGATGTATTTTTGCTTCATCTAAAGTGATTTTTCCTTCCTTCAACAATTGGGCAATCACACTATGATCTTCACTCATTTGAATCAATTCGCCATTATAATCCGCATAAATTCTTGAATCACCAACATTAAAAATAAAAGTTCCAATATGAGTCACTATAACACCAACAGCCGTAGTCCCCATACCTCTTTCATTTGGATTTTTTAAACTTTTTGAATAAATGAAATCATTCGCCTGATTTAAATTTTCACGAATCCAATTATCTACCTGTCGATCTTTTTTAAATACTGGAGACTTCATAAAAGCTTCATACATCGTCATAACGGCTGTATGACTTGCCACTTCTCCAGCCTTTGCCCCACCAATGCCATCACAAACAATAGCCATCCATTCATCATTAGCATTATGAGCAATACAATAATCATCTTCATTTAATTTTCTTACAAGACCTACATTCGTATTCGCAAAAACATTCATCTGACTAGATTCCTTCCTTTTTAATTTCCTTAATTCTTAACTGACCACAAGCTGCATCAATATCGTTTCCATGTTCTTTTCGAATTGTGCAACGCACATGATTCTTCATCAATAAATCATAGAAGACCATTGCTTCATCATGTGTTACTGATTTAAATCTTTTTTCATCCACCGCATTGTATGGAATTAAATTGACATATGCATTCATGCCATGTAAAAGCTTAGAAAGCTGTTTAGCATGTTCAGGACGATCATTTACGCCTTTTAATAAAATGTATTCAAACGTCAAACGACGATTGTTTTCCTTACCATAATATTGAATTGCCTCCATTAACTCTTTTAATGGATATGCATGGTTTACTGGCATCAATTGATTACGCAATTCATCATTTGGCGCATGCAAACTGATTGCCAAATTATATTGGGTGTGTTCATTGGCAAAATCATAGATTCTTGGAACAATTCCACAAGTTGAAATTGTGATGTGTCTAGAACCAATACCTAAGCCACGATCATGATTAACAGTTGCCAAGAAGTTCATAACATTATCATAGTTATCAAATGGCTCTCCTGTACCCATGACAACAATATGTGATAATCGCAAATTATCTTTATCCAATTCTTTTTGAACATACATAACTTGCGCAACCATTTCACCACTTGTTAAATCTCTTTTTTTCTTAGTTAAACCACTGGCACAAAAAGCACATCCCATGTTACATCCAACCTGGCTTGAAACACACACACTTCTTCCATAATCAAAGACCATCATGACACTCTCTAATAGCGCTCCATCACTGGTTTTAAATAAGAATTTTGTAGTTCCATCATGTGAAACTTGTTTTTTTATTAATTCTAAAGGATTCACAATAAAATCTTTCTTTAAGATTTCTCTTGTTTCCTTTGATACATTCGTCATTTCATCAATATCAAACACACGGTTACGATATAACCATTGAAAAATTTGATGTCCACGATAGGATTTCCATCCATGATCCAATGCATATTCACACATTTGATCGTAATTTAAATTGTATAAACTTTCCAAAATAGCACCTCAATTTCTGTCCTTTATTATATCATTTACGCACTAGTTTTGCCATATAGAAGCCATCTTGTGTAGTATCACTAAATATTGTTTTTTCATCAACCAAACTAAATTCTTCATGGCTACGCAAAAACTTCTCAATCTGTTTCTCATTCTCTTTTTTATTCATTGTACAAGTTGAATATACGATTGCTCCACCAACCTTCACATATTGACATACATTATCAAGAATAGAATATTGCAACGGAATCAATGTATCCATATCTTCTGGAACCATATGTAACTTAATGTCTGGTTTTCTAGACAATACGCCATAACCAGAACATGGAACATCACATAAGATACGATCGTACATAATTGAACTTTTAAATGCAGTCGCATCTTGAACACCTGCATGAATAATATCAATTCCTAATCTTTTTGCATCGCTTTCAATCAAATCTTTACGATGTGCATGCAAATCATAAGCATCAATATGCCCTTTATTATGCATCATTTCAGCCATGGTCATACTCTTTGTTCCTGGAGCAGCACAACAGTCTAGAATCGTTTCATTTTCTTGAGGATCAACAAACTTGGCGATTTCAAAACTCCCCTCATCTTGAGCACTCATATAGCCTTTTTGATAGTATGGATGGTGGAAATAATCATTACCCGCATAAATATACAACGGGTCTTGAACATGTACGAACGCATCCAACTTAAAGTCATCTTTACTTGTTTTTAATGAGTTTCTTCGAACATACATTGGCAAAATATTCACACTTGCACTTGCCATCATTAAAGCTTGTTTGTCTCCATATTGACTGACCCACATTTTATAAAGCCAATCTGGCAAAGAATACTTTAATGCTACATTATCCGTTTCAATAGGTTTTACTTTATGCAAAACAGCATTTGTTAACCCTGCATATTTCGCATTGATCTTTTTAGCAATATTAACCGCATCATTAACAATCGCATAACTTGGCACTTTATCTAAAAACAACAATTGATATGTACTCATTGTCAACAACACATCCATTTTAGGATTCACTTTATTCTTTACATACTTTGACCAGCATTCTTTACAATAACGATAATTTTGTATAGTTCCATAAAAGATTCTTGTTGCCAGAGCACGATCTTTTTCATCCACTTCATGCAAGTGATTTCTCAAATATAAATTGGAATAAACTTTTTTATTCACAACTTCATCTAAGGCCTTCCATATCCATTTTCTCATTCTATTCCTCCATCATAATTGGATGCATATTCACATCCACAACATATTTTGTTTCATCTAAATAATTTTGTACAAGTTTATGAAGCAATTCATCATCTTTAGATTTCAAAATCAATCGCACGCGATGCTTCTTTTGTTGCATGCGAATTTCAATTGGACCTAAAACACGAATTGAAGAAAAATGTTCTTTCGCAACACTTGCCATTTTATAAGCTTCACGCAAATCAAAATGCGTAAAAACCAAAGTACATAAGTATACATAAGGTGGATACATACCTAAATGGCGATAGCGCATTTCTTGATTAAAAAACATCTTATAATCATGCATTTTAACACATTGCATCACATAGTGATTGGGATCAAAAGTTTGAATCATGACTTGACCTTTTAAAAGGCCACGACCACTTCTTCCACTTGCTTGTTCTAGCATTTCATAAGCCGTTTCACTTGCACGATAATCATTTCGACAAAGCGCAGAATCTGCATTTAGAATTCCAACCAGAGTCACTCTTTCAAAATCTAAACCTTTCGCAACCATCTGCGTACCAATCAATAAATCTCCAGACTCCTCAAATTCTTTTAATAATTTTTCATGCGCATTCTTTTTTCGTGTGCTATCCGCATCCATACGAACGACATGATGATCTTTAAAGATTTCGACAATTTGTTCTTCCAATCTCTCTGTTCCCATACCGGCCTTAAAGTAATTTTTAGAATGACAATTTGGACATTCTTCGATAAATGGAAACTGCCTTCCGCAACAATGACACACTAAGGCATTTTGATTTTTGTGATACGTTAATGCTACGCCGCAATCTGGACATATACGAACATGTCCGCAATCGCTACAACGAACAACAGGAAGATACCCTCTACGATTCAAAAGTAAGATGACTTGTTCTTTTCTAGAAAGACGTTCATGAATGGCTTGAAGTAAAGTTTCAGATAAGCCATTTGTGATTCTTTCTTTTTTCATATCGACCAAACAAATATCCGGCATTTCATGAATGCGATTTTTAAGTTCAATCAATTCATACACATTCTTATAAGCCCTGGCATACGATTCTAAAGATGGTGTAGCACTAGCTAATACAACTTTACATTTATGATAAGCAGCACGAAATAATACAATATCACGCGTATGATATCTTGGTGTATTGTCTTGTTTATAGCTTGAATCATGTTCTTCATCCATTAAAATCAAACCTAATGAAGTAAATGGCATGAAACAAGCACTACGTGTTCCAACCACAATATCTACCTTATGGTCTTTTACTAAATTATATTGTTCTAATTTTTCCTGTGCATTCAATCCTGAATGATAGATCGCAATCTTTTGTTTAAATCGAGCCTGCACTCTTTGTATCATCATAGGTGTTAAACCAATCTCAGGAACAAGAAACAATACTTGTTTTCCAGAAGCTAGTACATCTTCAGCTAGCCGTAAAAAGACTTCCGTTTTACCAGAACCCGTCACTCCATGGAGTAAAGAAACCATTTTATTTGTATTTTGAATTGTTTGAATCGCACATTCTTGTTCAGTAGTTAACGAATGAGTCACATCCGCAATTTCACTTACACAAGTATTTGAATCTTTGATTCTTTTTTCAACCACAATATAGCCTTTATCCAATAATATTTTCGTAATAGATGGACTGACTTTTCTAAGTTCACTCATCTTACATGGATAGGGAAAACTAGATAAAACTTCTTTTTGTCGGGAAGTTAAAGGTAAGTTTGATTCATTCAATACCGCATAGTCTTCATAAATGATTTTTGAATGCTTGATAGTAGGGCGTAATGCGGGGGGCAGCATTGTTTTATAACATGTCACTTTCGAGCTTGCATAAAAACGAGCCATATAGTCAGCCAATAATTTTAATTCACTATTCAATAATGGCTTCTCATCTATGACTTCAATAACAGGTTTAATATTTTTAAAATCGCTTTCTACATCGACTTCTTCTACAAATCCTACAAGTGTACGATTGTTGAATTCAACACGAACTCGACATCCAACTTCAACATCCGTATCACAAGAATAAGTAAAAGTATTACGTAGGCGATTGTATTCTACATATACATTAATCAGCATGCATCTATTATAGCATTAATCTGGATTTGACATTGATATTTATTTTGGTATATTCGGACATAAGGAGATAGGTATGTATATTTTTCTTGGAATTTTAAACATTCTTTGTGGCATTATCATTGGATTGATCGTAAAACCTTTCAATAATCAAGTTGTGGATATTTGTATATCCTTGTTATTCTTTGTGAATGGAATCTTAGACATTCGAAAGGCCATTAAAAACTAGTAAAAGTCCAATCATAAACCATACTTCTTTCTCATTTCTTGAACGCCTAGTTTTGCATCTTTTGTCTCTCCAATATCAATTTGTTATTCAGAAATCGCAATATCTTGGTACATTTCAAGTTTTTTCAAAGTTGATTCATACTTTTCAATACTCATGATTACCATATCTCCATATCCGATTTTTTTGACATAAATCGGATATTTCAGAAATATTTTTTAATTCTTTAATTGGTATTATTTGTGGCATATTATTATCTCCCTTTTATGGTATCCTGATTGTTAATTTTGTAGATCAAGAATTAGCACAGAAAATTTATTCGACAAATTAAAAGAGTCAAAGCAATTTAATTCGCTTTGACTTTCTTTTGTCTTAATATCTCAAAACTAAATACAGCAGCTGCACTCGCTGAATCTAAAGCATTTCTAAAATCTCTTCCATATTCTACGACTATATTTTGTTTAGAGGCTGAAGTAATGGTTGAACTAAGTCCTCTTAAGGCTCCGCCTAAGCATAAACAAAAATTTGATTCAAATGCATAATCATATAATCCTACGGCATCTTTTCTATGGGCACACAAAATAGGAAGTTGATTCTTTTTACAATAGTCAACCAATTCTTCATCTGAATCCACAAAATAAATAGGTAGCTTTTCATAAGCACCGGCACTTGCCTTTAGAATGGTTCGTTCAGCAAAACTCCAGTCTCTTTTTGGAAGAATCATCGCATCACAACCAGAAGCATAGAGCGTTCTAGAAATACTTCCCAAATTATATGGATCTTCTACTCCGTCGATGTAACAAAGAAATCCATGGACATGTGTTTCAATAAGTTGAGGAATCTGTTTTTCTTCAGCTAGAAGTAACACTCCTCCATGTGTTTTACCTGTTGCCAATTCATTGATTTCATCACGCGAACAAAAAACAACTTCACACCCAAGACTTTTGGCAATTTTAGCCAAATATCTTGTATCTTTCGTATTCTTTTTCTTATCAATATAGAGTTTTTTACAATCACGAGACCCTGCTTCTAATAGGGCTTTGCAGGAAATGGCCCCTTCAAATATTTTTTCCATAGAACTATTATAATGGCTTTTATAATTTTTTTCTAGATGGTATTATATAAGGTATGGAAGGAGTCTTCTTAATGCATTTTAAATTAACCCAGGAAATGAAACAAAGAATCATCGTTTATTCTGCATCATTGATTATTGCGATCCTTTTCTTCACAATTTTAAATCGATTTAAAGATATAACACGAGCCATTCAATTCATGATAACAATTCTATTCCCTTTCCTTTTAGGAATTGGTTTAGCGTTTATATTGAATAATCCGCAAAAATGGGTTGAAAACAAATTATTAGCCAATGCCCCTATGCAGAACAAACACAAAAGAATCTTATCAACAGGTATTGTGTTTATTTTAGCCGTTGGATTTCTAATCTTGTTTTTCTCCGTTATCATACCGAATACGATTGATTCTGTGCGACAATTCTCTACAAATGTTGCGATCTATTCTGAAGCTTTAATTAAATATACAAAAGATTTTGCGTACAAATTAAATATTTCAGAAAAACAAGTCGAACAAATATTGATCAATTTTGACATCACAAAGAAAATCACAAGTGTTTTAACGGAATCCATCCCTAAAATTGCTTCTTATTCATATAGCTTTGTGAAAGGATTTATCAATATTATTTTAGCTTTAGTTTCCGCATTCTATATTTTATTGGACCGTGAAACATTAGTAAAAGGAATCAAAAAATTAAATTACTCATTATTTGACAAAAACCTTGCGAACTATTTAACGCTATGGACAAACGATGCAAAGACTGTATTTGAACAATATATTGTTGGAAACATCATTGATTCGTTTATTGTCGGTATCATCTGTTACTTTGGAGCCCTAGTATTAAAGCTTCCATATACAAGTATGATTGCCCTTATTATTGGTGTCACAAATGTAATTCCTGTATTTGGACCATTCTTAGGAGCCATTCCCGTCATCATTATCTTATGTTTGATTGATCCATTCTCAGCCTTGATTTTTGCGATTTTTATCTTCATTCTTCAACAATGCGATGGAAACATCATAAAACCCATTGTTCTTGGAGATAAACTTGGAATGTCCGGCTTCTGGATCTTGTTCTCAGTTACAGTTGGTGGTGCATTATTTGGCGTTGTTGGAATGTTTCTAGGTGTTCCAGTCTTTGCACTTATTTATGCAGGCGTACATGATTATATTCAAGTTCGATTAAGAAACAAAAAAATTACAATCAACGATAAAGCAGGAACAATTGATTAGTTTCCTGCCAGTAGTTACGCATGAAAAATAAAATGGCTTAAATAAACAAAATCGGAAACTCT
>URHY01000015.1 GCA_900547815.1 uncultured Solobacterium sp. | reverse complement strand
TTATGTATACAATTTAATTTAAATGTTCTTGTAGCAATTAATTTGGTAATCAACAATTGCTGATCTATACATTTTCCTTACCTCTTTACCATCCTAAATCCAATGATATTACACACTTTTTCTGACCTTATTTCAGCAAAATCATACATTTTTTCCAACCTAAAATCAGATTAAGTCAACATTTTTTCCGACCTCATCCATGAATTACAGAAATATATAAGCTAAAAATTCAATCAAATAAAGAGATTTCTAGCTTGAAAGTTCTTTTTACATACAACATTTTGTTTATAATATATACTTTATTTAAAGTATATTTTATAAACAACTGTCGAAAAAAGAACAAGATTTCTCTTGTCCTTAATTTAATTGATATCTACATTCTTGATTATTGACTAAATGCTTTAGACTTTCCAACGAACAATGTACCATGTCATAGGATACCTGATCCGTGTAAAAGGCTGCATGAGGGGTTACGATTACATTAGGATATGCCTTTAATATCAACAAGTCTCGATTCTTTATGACATTATAGTTATGGTCAATATGAATGACTTCCTGCTCATTTTCAAAAGAATCTATACCCGCACCACCAATGATGCCATTTTCAATCCCTTCAATCAACGCATTTGTATCAATAATTTCTCCACGAGATGTATTAATAATCAACACGCCCGGCTTCATCTTTTTGATGACATCCGCATTGATCATATATCGATTTTGATCTGTCAAAGGCATATGAAGCGTAATGATGTCACTCGTTTTAATGAGTGTATCAAAATCTACAAATTTTACTAAATCCTTTTGATCTTCTCTAGGATAATCGGTGTATGCTTGAATCTTACATCCAAATCCCTTTAAATCACGAGCCACACAAGATCCAATTCTTCCTAGTCCAATAATTCCTACAGTCAAGTTGTGCATTTCTTTTCCCTGAATTCCATGTAAAGAATAATCCATACAACGACTACGCTCTAACATATGCGCAAAACGACGCGTTAAAGCTAACATCAAAAGAATAGTAAAGTCCGCAACACAATCGGGTGAATACGAAACATTCGCAACTTTAATACCATATTCACTAGCTGCCTTTAAATCAATTTGATCATATCCAATTGTACGCGTTGATAAAGCCTTAATTCCATAGCCTGAAAGAATCTTTAAAATATCTCGATCTGCCTGACACACACCTACAATGCTTACGGCATCAAAACCTTTGGCCCAATGTACCGTTTCCATATTTAAATGTTCAGTATGAATTTCAACATCAATATTCAATTTTTTGGCAACTGGATCCATGAAACATTCTTCATCTTCACGAACTCCAAACGCAATGACTTTCATTAGAATTCAAACTCCTCATCTAAAAATGCCTTCAATAAATCAATAGAAGCACGAATATCTTTTTTATTCACAATTGCATTCGGTCCATGTGTATAACGAGTAACAACACTTACAGCACAAGCCTTCACACCATCATTACTTAAGTTCATAGAACTTGCATCTGTTCCCCCAACATAAATCACATCTTTTTGGAAAGGAATATCATCACGTCTTGCGCATCCAATCATTTTTTCAACTAAATATTCATCACAAATAACGGATGTATCACTAATTTTAATAGCCGTACCATTTCCAGGCGTATTGTTTCCTTCCAGATCTCCTGGATGATCCATACCTGGTGTCACATCAACGGCTACTCCAATATCTGGTTGAATACGATGTGCCGTTACTTGAGAACCACGACAACCTACTTCCTCTTGTACAGTGAACACAAAGTAAGCATCATTATAGAATGATTCTTTCTCCATCAATGTCTTTAGCTGCATATAACAACCAACACGATCATCAATCGCTTTAGCCGTTACAAAATCACCTGCTAATTCTTCATAAGGACCTTCATAAATAGCAACATCACCCACATCCACATATTTTAAGACTTCTTCTTTACTAGAAACACCAATATCGACATAAAGATTTGTGAATTGACCATTCAAGTCTTCTGGACGTACACGACTCGCAACAATTCCTATCGTTCCATTACGAAAACGAACTCTAGACTGATATGTTGTATACATCCATGAACATCCCATAGATTTCACCATAATACGTCCATCTTGTTCAATTTTAATGACCTGCAAACCAATCTCATCCATATGCGCACAAAGCATTACTTTCTTTTTATTGACACCTGTACCTTTCTTATAGACAATCAAATTTCCAATCGCATCTTCAATAACTTCATCGGCATAGTCTTGCACTCTTTCTTTAATGAATGTACGAACTTCTCTTTCGTAGCCACTCACACCATGAAGCTGTGTTAACTCTTTAAATAATTCCATCTTCTTTGCACCTCTATTTTAATTTTACATCTTTCATTGCCTGCGACCAAATACAAACAGGACCTGTCTTTAATCCAGAAACACGCTTAGAATATAAGTTAAATGCTTTAGTACCATATAGTGGAAAATAAGGAACTAATTCATTTTCGCGAATCATTGCCTTTGAATAATATTCTTTGGATTCTTCTTCACTACTTGTATTTAAACCAGCCTTTAAATCGTTATCCAATTCTTCATCTTGAATACGAGAGAAGTTATATGGATTCTTTGTTGCCAAAGTTGTATTTGAATCTGTATCAATGACACCTTGATAGCTCGAAGATACAAAGTAAATACTCCAATCATCAATTTGTGCATCATCACTAATTGTTGATAAAACCGTATTATAATCGACACTAGATTGTTTTAGATCTATACCAATTTCTGACCAAGATTTTTTAAACATTGGAATCAAAGTTTCCAAAGCCGGAACATCTACACTAACCAAGAATTTTACTTCTAGCTTTTGACCATCCTTTTCACGAATTCCATCACTACCGACTTTCCATCCAGCATCCTCAAGAATTTGTTTCGCCTTCTCTAAATCATAACGATATAAAGTTAATCCTTCTAAAGTTTCATCTCCTGTCACATAACTTCCTACTAAATTACTCACTGGATTCCAATATACTTCCGGAACATAGCCAATCAAATCTTTTTTCACTTCATCACTCGCTTTGTCATACTTAAAGAAGTTATCCACAAAAGACTCACGATCAATCGCATATGCTAAGGCCTGGCGAACTGCCTGATCTTTTGTTGTTCCACTCGCACAGTTAAAACCTAAAAATCCTTCTCCAGCCGTTTTATAGCTCGATACTTTTAAATCTTTATCTAAACTCGCCTGACCAATTTTGGACTGTTCAATATTAGCTGGAAGTAGGTCCAAATTGCCTTTCTTCAATTCAGAAAGTTCAGTAGAAGAATCTGTTTTCTTGATGATAATACGATCTACATCATATTCATCATCTTTAAAATCAAATTGATCATTCTTCACAAAAGTAGCTCCCTTTGATTTATCAAAAGACTTCAACTTATAAGCACCTGTACCAATAGGTTCTCCTGATTTCTTTTCAATCTTCTTTGTATGACCCTTCTCATAATTAAATTGTTCATCCGAACAAATTGGCTGCGTACCAAGTGTACTAACCGCATCAATCATTGGACTTGATAAATGGAATACAACTGTATAATCATCTGGTGTTTCAATACCTGTTAATTCCTTTGCATCTCCACTATAATAATCTTCATATCCTTCAATATTACTTGGAACCGTTGATAAATAACCTGTATAACTTGGATCGGATAAAACTGTAAATGTGTATTTTACATCACTTGATGTAAACTTAGTTCCATCACTAAATTTAACCCCCTTTTTCAATTTAAAAGTGACTGTCTTTCCATCCTCGCTCACTGTAGGCATTTCCTTTGCCAAGTCTGGATTTAATTCACTCTTCGCATCATATTTCAACATGCCTTGATAGATCAAATTAATAACATCTCCATCAAAACCTGACAAATAATACAAAGGTGAAAACACACCACTCATTTCTTGACTTGTTCCAACTGTCAATGTTTTTTCATTAGACTCTGATTGTGTACCACTTGCACAACCACTAAGTCCCAATAATAAACTCAACGATAACGCCCCTGCTTTTTTGATTTTCATAACCATCACTCTCCTTTTACCGGCACAAATTTAGCTCTATTCATTAATGGATGCTCTAAATGAATCGCATCCTTTGGACACACCATGACACAGCTACCACAGTAATAACACTCACCAGGATACGCAACAATTGGTGGTTTTCCTGGCATCAAAATGTCACACTGACAAATATTGACGCAACGATTACAACCAATACATTTGTCTTCATCAAAAGTAATTGGTTTTACACTACAGCTTTGTTTTTCAAAATTAAACTCCATGTGAAACCTCCCTTATATAATCCTGATTGCGTTTTTCATATTCCGTTTGAATATCTCCATAATAATCAAGAGGTATTTCACCACGAACCGCCTTACCATTTTCTTGACGAATCGTGATAAAGCAACGATCTTGTTCAGGATCTTTTTCAGGATAATCACTTCGATAGAAGTGAAGCTCATCGCTGCTTGATTTTCTAAATAGACAAGCCTGCATAATCATTTTTGCGACCTGTAAAATATCCAACACTTCATGTGTACGCATTAAATCATGTGGATTTGTACAAGACAATTGTGGAACCATCTCATTTTCATATGTATTCAATAAAGATAAGCCTTCTTGTAGTAATTCTTCACACTTAATTCCACCACAATAATTTTGCATGCACTTCGCAATGGCTGCATTCAACTCTTTCCAAAGCATACCATTTTCAACATATAAAGGTGCATATAAACGTTTCTTTTCTGCTTCTACATCCAAAATATCATATTCAATTATTTCTTTATTATCACACGCATCTGCTGCTTTTCTTCCTGCGTAATAACCTGTTGCACATGCATATCCGCAACAGTCTGATGCATACAATTGATCTCCTGCCGCATAGATTCCTTCTACATTCGTCATTAAATTCCAATCGGTAATAATACCTCCTGGTGCTCCAAACAATTGTCTTTCTTGATCCAAGAAGTTGGCAGATTGCCATCCTGTACCATAGCTTTGTAGAATGTGTTTTGTCGGATCAAAACCTTTTTCTGTATAATACTTCAAGATTGGTACTTTTGTCTTTCCTTCTTCACCAACCATCATACCCCAAATAACACGACGCTCATAATCTGGCATTTTTGATAAATCCGCATAGAAAGGAAGTTTATAACCTCGCTTCATCAATTCTTCAAAATCCAATGTTTCCGGACCACGATACTCATATTTTGCCTCATCAATGACACCACCCTTTAAGAAGAATTTCTGTCCAGGTGCCGGCATATATCGATCTAAAACTGTTTTTAACTCATTTCCATCACGATCCACATAAGGAATTTCTTTCCCTCGCGCATCTACCATCGTAGCTGCATACCATGTATTATGGTTATTTCCTGTTCCATAAGGTGGAAAACTTCTTCCAGAAGCACTAAATTCAGCCTTCACACTTTTTTCCATCATCGTAAATTCAACACCCGCACGATATCCCATCGCATGGCCTGAACCAATACTTTGAAAAGGTCTAAATTCACAAAGACCTGTTAAATCCGAATCAAACAACCAAACACGAGCCGGTCTAGACATAGTAAGAATCGTTGTTTTTGATTTAAATACATAGAATTTACCTGTACGCGTATGCATTCCCATTGCACCGATTCCACGTTTTTTTCCATTCTCAACAGCCGTTAATAATCCTGTTGCCTCAACTCGATCATATATTTTTACACCTAACTTTTTTAATTCCTTATATAAAGCCGGTTTAAAAGTGCTCCCCCAGACACGAAGCGTAAACTTATTTTTATAGTCATACGCAAACATTAGTTTTGTATTTTCATCGCGAAATGGTGCACCTTCAAATTCATTTTCAGTATCACGAATCTTTCCTCCAAAAGACTCCATATCCAATAATCGATCATATCCTTCACGACACTCTATATAATGTCCAATTCCATTACTGTATTTCGATTGTTCATCAATGTAGGCATGCGCAATTTCTTCCGGTGTCACTTCAGAACATGGATTTGTACAAGCTGATTCCCAATGATCAAATCCACTTCCTGCAGATCCACTTCTTTCTGTTGAACCTTTTTCAACCAATATAACAGACTTTCCCTTACGAGCTGCTGCGATTGCCGCATAACACCCAGCAAGTCCTCCGCCTAAAACAAGTACGTCACAACAGTCTTCTTGGGTTTGTCCAATTTCATTTTCATATGGCCACTTTGACATATATTCCCTTCTTCCTATCAAATATAATACGATTATATCATGCTTACATTTATTTACATTGTAATTTTCACAATTTATTACAACCTCTTTCTTATGATATACTTCTAGTATGTGTACAAGCTTTCGATATACACCCAAAGTAGCCAAAGCCTTTGGTTTAGAAGAAAAAGACATTCATCCAAGTGATAAATGTCTTGTATTAACACGAAACCAAAAGAAAATGGTGCCGTTTGGGTATAAAACCAACAATTTAATCTTAAATGCTAGACAAGAAACACTCTTAGAAAAGCCTTTATTTAAAGATTCTATGCATTGTATTGTGCCTGCAGGAAGTTTTTACGAGTGGGATTTAGGTAAAAACAAAGTGGAATTTTATTGTGAGCACATTCTCTATTTTGCAGGAATTCTTATTGATAATCACCTTGTCATTATTACTACAGATGCCAATGCATATGTAAAACCTGTGCATTCTCGAATGCCAGTCATACTTGAAAAAGAAGATATAGATCCTTGGTTAAAAGATATTTCTAGAACCAAAGAAATCTTATCCAAACCAGGCATTGCACTTCAAAAAAAGCAGCTACAAGAACCACTTTTCTAAAGGAGATCTTATGAATATTACAGAGTTTCAAAAATCTAGATTCGGACTTTTTATCCATTGGGGAATCTATTCCATTCCAGCACGAGGAGAATGGGTGAGAAGCAACGAAGAAATGAAAGAAGAAGACTATATTCCTTTCGCGAATGAATTTGACCCAGATTTATTTGATCCATATCAATGGGCTAAACTTGCCAAAAAAGCCGGTATGAAATATGCCGTAATGACTGCCAAACACCATGATGGATATTGTATGTTTGATACAAAGACTACAGATTGGAAGGCAAATCATGATTATGTCAGAGAATTTTTAGATGCCTTTAGAGAAGAAGGCTTAAAAGTCGGTCTATATTATTCGCTACTTGATTGGCATCATCCAGACTATCCGCACTTTAAAGATCGACATCATCCAGAAAGAAATAATCCAGAATACGATAAACCGATTTGTTTTTCAAACTATTTAAATTATATGCATACTCAAATCAAGGAATTACTTACAAACTATGGAAAGTTGGATATCGTGTGGTTTGACTTTTCTTATGACAACATGACAAAAGATGTGTGGGACGCCCACAAAATTGTAACAATGGCAAGAACTTACCAACCAAATATGATCATCGACAATCGTCTAGAAGGAGATGGTGTACATCCAGGAACCATTATGGATGCACATCCTAGTTTCACAGCCGGTGATTTTACCTCACCCGAACAAATGATTCCACCACAAGGTCTTGCAGTACCCTGGGAAGCTTGTATCACTATGAATGAACATTGGGGATATTGCGCAAAGGACACAAATTATAAATCGGCTAAGCTAATCATTCGTACTTTAGTAGAATGTGTATCCAAGGGTGGAAATATGATTTTAAATGTGGGGCCGGATGCTAGAGGTCAGTTTCCCAAAGAATCTATCCAGGTATTGAATGAAATCAGTAAATGGATGAAACTGAACCAAGATTCTATTTATGGATGTACAAAGTGCAAACTAGATAAACCAGAATGGGGAAGATACACACAAAGGGGAAATAAAATTTATGCACATATTTTAGATGAGAGTATTTTTGACATACCTGTTAAAATCAAGAAAGAAAAAATCCAAGGCATAAGAAGATTGTCTGATTACTCAGAAATCAAAATTCAAACGCCTTGGAACGCAGAAAGTTTTCCTGACTATACATTTATCAATATTGATTCCAATTCACACCAGTGTCCAGATCCAATTGACACGGTGATTGAAATCACATTAAAAGACTAGCTTAAATTCTTGCTAGTCTCTTTTACTATATAGATAGGTCTTTGTTTACTTTCCATATAGTCTTTTGTCGTATATTGACCTAAAATGGCCACAAACAACATTTGAAGCCCACTTAAAAACAGAATCAAACATACTAAATGAAACATCGATGTGACATGAATCATTAAACCCAGTATTGCCATTATTATTGATAAGAACATGATAGTTGTTCCAATATTACCAATCCATACTATTGGTGCTGTAGAAAAGGAAAACATACCTTCCATCGCATATGCGAATAGTTTAGAGAAATTCCATTTAGAATTACCGGCTGCTCGTTGTACATTATGAAATTCAATCCATTTTGTATCAAATCCTACAAAAGAAAATAATCCTTTCATATAGCGATTGTATTCTTTTAATTCTAGAATCGCATCCACCATTTGTCTTGACATCATACGAAAATCACCACAACCATCGCTCATATCCATTTTGCACATCTTCTGCATCACTTTATAAAAGGTATGCGATAAAAAGTTACGAATCTTACCTTCACCCGTACGGTCCACTCTTTTTCCTGCACAACAATCATAGCCTTCTTCACTTACAGCCTTATACATTTCCTTTAATAGTACAGGAGGATGCTGCAAATCGGCATCCATGATCACAACATAATCACCACTTGATTTCTTTAATCCTGCAAACATGGCGGCTTCTTTACCAAAGTTTCTAGAAAAAGAAATAAATTCACAACGATCATCCTTTAAACTCAACGCTCTTAATATATCTTTTGTGTGATCCTTGGATCCATCATCCACAAACAACAATTCATAGGTAATGTCTTCTATTTCATTCAATATTTCGCTTGTCTTTTTATAAAACATAGAAAGCACTTCTTCTTCATTAAAACAAGGAACGACAACACTAATTTTGTTCATACAACATTTCCTCCTTCTTAGAAAATATATGGGATTTACATAAGAAATAATTGGCTAAAACGGTAATCACACTGACTAAAATCTTAGATAATAAATTTGAAATATGTAAGCCATCAATACAAATCGCCAATAGTAGGTTTTCAACAAGTAATGTCATAAATCGAAGTCCAAAAAACTCAATACACTCTTTTTTCATATCATTACTTGAGTGAAATACAACTTTACGGTTTGAAAAATACGCAAAAATAACGGCTATTATCCAAGCTAAACTATTACTAGTCAGCCAATGGATTCCTATTTTTAAACTTATAAAATAAACAATATAATTCACAAGAGTTGTCATAACTCCTACGATTCCATAGCTTATAAATTCTTTGACTTTTTCCATATCCAAAATCCTCCTATCATAATTGAAAGAACACTTATACATAGTCCTAGTTTTTTTAATGGCGCATGAAATTGAATTGTAATTGTATGACTTCCTTTTTTGATTTTGCATCCCACAAAAGCCTTATTCACAATTTCAACATTCTGTTTTTTTCCATCTATATATATTTCATATCCCTTTTCATAAGGATATGAAGTTACAAGATAACCATCTTTAGAGGTCGTTACTTTCCCTTTAAATATAGAATCCGTTTTCAAAGATTTAATCTTTGTTACTTTACGATCAAACACATTCATATCACATGTATAAACACGAATATTGGATATCTTATATTTTCCTTTAGATAAAGTAACATCAAATTGTTTTAATGCTTTTTTAGAAAGTATATACGTAAAATGTTTATTCCCATTAGGATACACAGAATGTTTTTTTGACAATGTATTCTTCATTCCATTTATAGATATAAAAACTTTTTTATCTGTATAATTCTTTATATCAAAATCAATACAAATCAGTTTATTTTTAGCATCAAAATCAATAGGTATTGTTTTTTTCGTTTTCTTTTTGTCCTGAATCACAATCGATTGATCTAAATTCTTTATAAGTTTCATCTTTGAGGCATAATCATTACTTGTTTCACCATTCACAATCGTACGATTATAGATCGTATCTAAATTATATGGATAAAAAAGTTTATCAAACCTAGATTCACTTATCGTATCACTTGTGACATAGACCATTGGAAATACATTTTTATTCTTTAATAATTTATATTTTCCTTCACTATCTACTTCTTTATATCCATATAAATTCGATTCTTTACTGAGTATATTTTGAATCCCCATCATACTTAAATATAAATAATTCTCACTATCCGTTATGATTGTTCGATTGGGTTGTGAAATTGGACTCTTTATAATGTCATAAATAAAAGCATTATATAAAAAATTACTGGTCGACGTATAACTTGATGCCTTCATTTCTTTTAAATCATATATGTGATTGACACTATAACCCACCTGATCTAAATCGGCTGTTCGTTGATTCAAATCATTTCTTTGCATCAATTTTTGTTTATCCTTAGAATACATTGAATTATAGAGCTTTAGATCTAAGCCTTGATTGTAGTTTAATCCTGTAAAAACAATCATAGGTACAAGAGCATACATCATTAGACATTCTTTTTTATCAATAAAGTAATAGCCAATAAACACAAGTGAAATTAATAATCCAAGAAGCATTGTTTTGGTGCAAAGAAATAAACTAGCTAAAACAAGTAAACCTTTATTCAAATTTCTTTCCTGTAACCAATAAGAAAGGATCATAAGCACGAGTGGTAAACATAACACCAATATTTTTGTGCGTGCATATAAAGTTCCATTCAATATATAAGAGAATATCGGGAAAACAAACATTAAAATCAATAGAATCGATAGTTTCCTTGTCTTTTCAAATTGAATTCCTTGAAATAGGGCAATCCAGCTAATCACAGTCAATCCACATCCATAGCTATCATAGACAAGTCCTTTTAGAGTAAAGTTTGGAATTAATAAATTGAATAGGTTAGTGTGTACAACAGATTTATGATTGTTTAAAATCAAATATCCAGTTGGTAGCCATGAAATCGTAGCCATACCCATACCAATAAGAATCGGAATCAGAATATCTTTTATCGTATAGTTTTGATCATAATCATATAAAAGAAGAATCAATATCATACCTGGCGTATAGAAATAATTATGGAAAAGTGCCATGCATATACATAGGCTAATCCATTGTCTTTTATTTTTATCGATTAGAATGAATGAAAGAAATAAAAAGGGAAGAATTTCTATAAACATGATTTGTTGGTGGGACTGAAAGAAGCAATTGGCGCATATGCAACATATGCTTGAAAAGAAACAAATTGAATCTTTGTATCCTTTATTTCTTAGCCAGCAATAACAAAGTCCGCCTGTAGATGACCATAGAAATGTTGCATAACCTATAATAAAGAAGTGTATTGGAATACTTGGAAATAAATAAGAAACTAAAACGTCTGGCCTTAATAATCCATAATATGAAAAGCTAAAGGCATTGGTTTGTCCTTGAAGATTTTCAAAACTGTCTGGAAGTAATTGTTTGGTTTGTCGAAAATAGTCTGCCAAAGATACGTGTTGTGCTAACCAGTCTAACTTTGATCCATACATGGAATATGTGGATACACAGAGTACAAATAGAATGGGTAATATAAATAGTATTGTAATGTAAAACTTATCTCTTTTTTTCATGGTTTTACTATACAAAATAAATCTTAAGTATCGACAAAAGGAAATATTAAACTTTCCTAAATATATTAAGAAGATTTAAGAAATATATAAGTAGAGTGTTAAGAAATGTTTGATAGAATTTTACCGGTGATAAGTGTGAAAAAGTTATTATTATGCATCTTAAGTTTGATGCTTTGTCTAAATACATCCGTAATTCATGCCAAAGAGCCTGAATCTTTAATGATTGTGGCCCATCCGGATGATGAAACGATTTGGGGTGGATTTCATTTAATCAATGGAAATTACACGGTTTTGTGTATTACCAATGGAAACAATAAAAAAAGAAAAAAAGAATTTATGAAAGTCATGGAAAAAACACATTCCAAAGGAATTATTTTATCTTTTCCAGATAAGACAAAGGGTAAGCGTGATAACTGGAAGTCTTGTAAAAAGGATATTCAAAGAGAAATCAAAAAAGAAATCGATTCTAAGGATTGGGACCAAATTGTAACCCATAATCCAGATGGTGAATATGGGCATATACATCATAAAAAGGTATCTAAATATGTTACTATGATTTTAGAAAAAGAAGATAAGACAGATCAGCTTATATATTTTGGTAAATATACATCAAAGAAAAACAAGGCTGAATTAGAGAATGAAAAAAAATTATCCAAGAAAGATTATAAAGAAAAATTGGATGTCATTCAGTTGTATTCTTCGCAATCGAAAGTGATGGATCATTTACATCATATGTTGCCTTATGAAAATTGGAAACCCTATAGTAATTGGGGTAAAATAGAATAAAAGAAAGGGGATGTGAACATGCAAACGCGTATTTTAGTGGCGGATGATAATGCAGAAATTCGTGAAATATTAAGAATATTATTAACTGGCGAAGGCTATGAAGTGATTGAAGCCAAAGATGGAAATGAGGTCCTTCAATTGTTTGATTCTTCCATCGATTTAATCGTCCTTGATATCATGATGCCAAACATGAATGGCTATCAGACTTGTTTAAAGCTTCGTGAAACAAGTAATGTCCCCATCTTATTTTTAACAGCCAAAGGATTAGATTCGGATAAGACACTTGGTTTTTCAAGTGGAGCCGATGACTATTTGGCAAAGCCTTTTTCGTATAGTGAATTAACGGCAAGAGTCAAAGCTTTACTTCGTCGTTATCAAGTCTATAAGGGTAAAAAAGAAGAAATCTCCATAAATACTGAAAAAGATTTAAGTATTGATGGTCTTACTTTGCGTTATGCCCAACAAAATGCAGAGGTCAATGGAAAGGAAGTTGAATTAACGGATATTGAATTTAATATTTTGAGTACGTTGATGAAGAATCCTAAACAAATTTTTTCAGCTGAACAATTGTATGAAAAAGCATGGAATGAGCCTTATTATTATTCAGCAAATAATACAATTATGGTTCACATTCGTAATCTTAGAAAGAAAATTGAAAAGAATCCCGCCAATCCGGTATACATAAAAACAATTTGGGGAAAGGGGTATCGTTTTGAATAAAAAAATAACGAGACTGTATCTTTCCCTTCTTGTTTTTTTATTGAGCTTTTTCGTAATATATTCGCAAAGATTTGTCGTATACGATTATTTGAATACACATTTTAATTATTCGGATACTTTGTCTAAAGAAAAAATCAAAGAGGCTAAGGCTTATTTAGATGAACAAGAACAAGTGGATTTTATGAACCACACTCAAATTCGTAAAGATTTAAATCAATTATTAAAAAAAGGAAGTTATCAAGTCATTTTATATAAAACAAAATCAAATAAACCAGATGATAAAGTCATCGATTCTATACTTGCGTTTTGTGGCCGTGCTCCTTTAAAAAATGCACAAAAGTATAATATTTTTATAAAGAGTTCAAGTAAAACAAGTTGTATTGAGTGGTATCCATCTTTCACAAATTATTATGCTTCTTATCGTATTTTCGACTGTATTTTAAGTCTTATTATCACAATTCTTTTTTATTGGATTTCAAAAAATCTTAAACCACTTCGATCAAAGAAAAACATCTTTTATTCTTTATCCAGTCGTATGATGTTCTCTTTTCTTTGTGCAACTTTGTTGGTATTAACTTCTTTTTCATTTCTATATTTAAATCGCAGTGCTGTCTTTGAGTTTTTAATGGATACTTTTTATCAATCAGAAGATTATTCTTCTTATGTTAAAAAATTAGAAAAACAACTCCAAAATTTCGATCTAACGAAAGAAAATAAAAAAGCCATCAATCATATATTAAAAGAAAACGCACTCAATCATGCGTATGTGGAGTTATATGATCAGGATGGAATCTATTTTACAGACAAATCTCCATTAAGCAGCAATAATTTTTTGTTGTTATATAGTTTTGATGATTTGGATGTTTTGGAGGCCCCATTGTATTATGATTATCCAATACATTTTAAAAACCAATCCGTTTATTTATATATCACTTCATTCCCAATGATTCCATTCCAAATTCCTTATATTATTCTTTCGCTTTTGATTTCTTTCTCTTTTTATTTAATTATCCTACAAAGCTTTATCCGTAAACGAATTCATTCCATTCAAAGTTTACAGGAAGATGTCTTTACTTTAGCAATTGGTGATTGGAATCACGAAATCAAAGTAAGTGATAGAGATGAGATTGGACGTTTAGCCCAGGACTTGAATCAAATGCGCATTGCCTTTCTACAAACAATGGACAATGAACAACAGGCTCGTGTTGCGAATAAAGAATTAATTTCTTCTTTATCTCATGATTTAAGAACTCCATTAACAACGTTAAAGGGATATCTTGAAATCATGAATTTAAAAAAGGATGATATTGAATTTCGTGATCAATATCTTCAGAAGTGTTTAGCTAAAGTTGAAGAAATCACGTATCTTTCAAATAAAATGTTTGAGTATTCTCTTGTCTTTTCTACAGAATACAATTCGGATTTATCGAATATTCCTGTTCAAAAGCTCATCGATACATTGGTAGATCATATTCAATATTTAAGGGAAATGGATCTACACATTTTATATGAACCTCTACAAACTTCTCTATCTATGGATGGAAATTTTGCGATGATTCAAAGAATATTGAATAATGTATTTTCAAATATTCAAAAGTATTGTGATCCTTGGAAAGATATCGTGATTCAAACAACAATTGAGGAAGATCGATTAAAAATGAGTTTCACAAATTCAATCAATCATCATTTAGATAAAGTCGAAAGTAATGGGATTGGTTTAAAGAGTGTTAAAAAAATGATAGAACTACATCATGGTACTTTCTATCAAGACGAAACAAATGATTTATTCACTATTATATTAGCTTTCCCTATTCATCAGTAAGAGTAATTCTTACTGATTTTTTATTACAAAAACAAAAAAATTGTGGTATCATTACTAGCGTTCGCTTTTTGGTAGATATTGGAAACGTCTTTGATTGAACAACACAAAAAGTTTTATTCAGGAGGAGAAAATATATGCCAAAAACAAAATTCGAGAATATTGTATTTACTTTATTCATGTCTTTTTTAATGGTTTATGCCATGATTTGTTACAACATCGCACTCAATATGGGTGGTATGTCCAATCAAGTCTTTTTGTTAGCCTTTCATGAATTGATGATCATGTGGCCGGTTGCTTTTATTTTAGAATATTTCTTTGTTGATAAACTTGCTCATTACTTTGCCCTTAAAGTTGTAACACCAAATGATCGACCTTTCTTTATCACACTTGCGATTTCTTTCTACATTATTTGTATTATGTGCCCAATTATGAGTTTGATTGCGACCATTCTATTTAAAACTCCAGGTGTCCAAATTATTTCAGTTTGGTTTATGACTATTTTATTTAACTTTCCAATGGCTTTCTTTTGGCAAATCTGTTATTGTGGGCCAACTATAAGATGGTTGTTTGGAAAGCTATTTAACTAGAAGCAACGTATTGCTTCTTTTTTTTCTTCGTCTATAATTAAATTTGTATTGAAAGGACTGTTTTAATATGAATAAAGAATTGATTGAAGAACTAAAAGCACAGGATTTTAATGTAGTGGCCGTATCTAAAACGCGTACAAAAGAAGAAATTGATGAAGTCGCAAAAATGGGACTAACTACTTTTGGAGAAAATCGTGTACAGGAATTTATAGATAAGTATGATCCAAAATATACTTGGCACATTATTGGGCATCTACAGACAAATAAAGTAAAGTATATTGTTGGAAAGGTTGATGTGATTGAAAGTTTGGATTCATTGAAACTTGCTGAAGAAATTGAGAAACAAGCCAACAAACATGGCATCATTCAAAAAGTATTAGTAGAACTAAAAATTTCGGAAGATCCAAACAAAACGGGATATCCTTTTAAGGATGCCAAAAACTTTATTTCTCAATTGCAGGAATTTAAACATATTCAAATCAAAGGTATTATGTGTGTGGCTTCTAAAACAGATGATCAAGAATTAGTTGAATCTGAGTTTGAACAAATGCATACTTTATATTTAGAATTAAAAGAACAATATCCTGAAATAGATACTTTATCTATGGGAATGTCTCAAGATTATAAGTTAGCAGTTAAGCATGGTTCAAATACAGTTCGTATTGGTCGTGCTATTTTTGAATAATATAGAAAAAAGGATGTTTATTTTGTTTAAACATCCTTTTGTGTTAATGCATCTGGTAAAATTAATCTGACTGATTCTATGCGGTTTTTTTCTACCTTCAAGACTTTAATGCGGATTCCATTTGGTAAAGTTGTTTCATCATTTGTCTGTGGCAAACGGCCTAGTGCATCAATGACAAGTCCTCCAACAGAATCGAAGTCTTCACTATCTAAATCTAAATCTAAATAATCGTTTAAATCATGTAAACTTAAATATCCTTTAACATCATATGTTTGATTATTTAATTTAATAATATTTTCTTCTTCATGTGCATCGTATTCATCTTGTACATCTCCAACAATTTCTTCAATAATGTCTTCTAACGTAACGATACCTGAGAATTCTCCATATTCATCCATGACTATCGCAAGGTTAAATGTGGATTGTTTCATTTCAATCAATAATTCAGATACTTTTTTATTTTCATACGTAAATTTAGGTTTACGTAAAATTTTCTGCATGTCAAAATGTGAAAAATCATCATACATCAATAAGTCTTTCATATTGACAATACCAATAATATTATCGATTTTATCTTTATAGATTGGAATACGCGTGAATTTTTCTTCTCTAAATATCTCCAATAAATCTTTATATGTACTATCGATTTCTGCCATCACAACGTGAACACGAGGAACCATTACATCTTTTGCCTTGGCATCCCCTAAATCAAACACTTTATTGATCATGTCTTTTTCATCTTCTTCAATGACACCTTCTTCATGAGAAACGTCTACAATTGTACGCAACTCACTTTCAGTCATTGATATATTTTTGTTTGAATCTTGTATGCCCATTAATTTTAAAATACCTGAACTAAACAAATTCACAAACCAAATAACAGGCGTTAATATTTTCATCAAAAAAATAATTATAGGTGCATACGCAAGCGCAAGTTTATCCGCATTGATCGTAGCCCATGTTTTAGGTGTAATTTCGCCGAATACTAAAATTAAAAAAGTAATAATAAATGTAGCTATACTAACAGCTGCTCCACCAAAAGAATATGCGATCACAGAAGCAATACTTGCCGCTGATGTGTTGACTAAATTGTTTCCAATTAATATTGCACTCAACATTTTTGATTGATTTTCCAATATTTTTAAAGCCAATGCAGCCTTTTTATTTCCTTCTTCCTCCAAAGTTCTCAAACGAATTTTACTGACTGAAACCATTGCTGTTTCAGCTGAAGAAAAAAAGCCTGATAATGTTAATAAAACTACTAACTCTAGGATTTGTATCCATAAATCCGAATCCATTTTTCACACTCCCTATATTTTTGAATATTGTATCATACTCACGATATTCTAGGAAGGGCAAGTCGAATTGCCTTTTCTACAATTTCAATGGTAGGATTTTTAAATCCTTTAACTTCTCCATCTAAATTTGCATAAATAAGCTCATTTTCTGTATCTAAATGAACCGTTTTTGCCTGATACATAGACACTAGATTCGTATATTGAAGGTGATTTCCTTCTTGGTATTTTTTTGCCAATTTTATGATTTGATGTCTTTTCACATTTGAAATCAGGCAGACATCCATCCATCCGTCATCAATATTGGCATCTGGACATGGTTTAAAGCCTCCACCATAGTATTTTCCATTCGCAAATACTAAAAATCCATATTTATCTTTCGGTAATTTTTTTGTATCGACCTGAATTTGATATTCTTTACATATCGGTTTTCTTAAACTGATCAAAGCGGATAATGCGTATGGAATAATACCTTCTGTAGGCATTTTTTTCTTTAATTCATTTACTTGTTTTGCGACTTCAACATCAAAGCCAAAAGAGACAGTATTTATTGAGTATTCTCCATTTACTTTTATTAAGTCACAATCTATATATTCTGGTTCTGAATAGTTTGACAAATTTAAAAAGTCTTCTTTTTTTAAATTTTCAAAATATTTTACAAAATCATTTCCCGTCCCGATCGGAATCACTGAAATAATCACATTTTCTTTTTCAGCACATCCATTTATGACTTCATGCAAAGTTCCATCTCCACCACAAACAAACAAATGTACAGGTTCATTGGATAGAGCATATTTTTTTGCGATAAATGTCGCATGTTCAGGTCCTTTGGTTTTTTCGATAATAATTCTTTTCCCTTGAAAATGCTCTTTAATTTCCTTAATCAATTCATATTGACTGTTCTTTCCAGATTTAGGATTTACAATAAATACATCCTTCATATACTTTTCCTTCCGTTTTATACTTCAATCAATCTTTCTACACAGGTACTCGCAAGAAGTAGTCCTGCGCTTGCGGGAACAAAAATTGCACTTGGTAATGGTTGTCCTGATTCTACTGGCATAGGAATTTCTGTAGATGCCACTACCCAAATCTTATTACGTATACGATTTTTTCGTTTCCATTGACGAATCTGTTTAGCCATTGGATCATAACTTGTCTTTTCTATTTCTGTAACAACAAGTTTTGTAGGATCTTTGCGCCTAGCCATTCCCATACTTGATAAGAATGGTATATTTCGAGATATACAGGCTTGCATTAAATCCTTTTTACTTTGAATGGAATCAATACAGTCTACCACAAAATCAATAGATTGTGAAAAGATCTCATCATCTTTAGTCTGGTCATAGAAAAATGCATATGTATCCACAATACAATTTGAATTTAGTGTACGAATTCTTTCTTTCAATACATTGACTTTAATTTGATATACTGTATCTAAGGTCGCAACCAATTGACGATTAATATTACTTGGTTCTACGCAATCCTTGTCTATTAGAATTAGATGACCTACCCCAGTTCTTGCTAAGGCTTCTACACAAAAAGATCCAACTCCACCCACACCAACAACAAGGACCGTTTTATCGCTTAGTTTTTCTAATGCTTCTTTTCCAAGCAACAATTCACTTCTTTCATTTGTCTTCATCCATCAACCATTCCTTTACTGCATTATATATTTCATTTCTATTTTGAGCTTCAAACCAATGTACAGGCATTTGGTTTTTAAACCATGTATATTGTCTTTTCGCATATTGTCTAGAATGTGTTTTTATAGCTGTTTTTACTTCCTCTATACTTTTTTCTTTTAAGAAATAATCTTTAAACTCTTTATATCCAATACCTTGAAAACTTGTATATTCCCATGTTTTTGGGTTTGAGAATAATTCTTCAACTTCTTTGACCAAACCATTCTCAAACATAATATCCACTCTTTTATTGATTCGATCATGTAAAATTTCTCGATCTATATCTAAACCTAAAAAGTATACATCATACAATGGAATATGTTGTTGTTTATCTTCTTGTTTGGATTTTGGTGTACCACTATGGCAAATTTGAAGAGCACGAATCAAACGTTTACGATTGTTGGGATGAATTTTTTCTAGAGCTTTTACATCTTGTTCTTCTAACATCTCAACCAATTCTTCATTTGTTTTAGAATTTAAATAGGCTGTATAAGCTGCATCTTCTTGTTCTTCTTGAAATTCATAATCATACAATGCAGCTTTTAAATAAAGACCTGTTCCACCACATAGAATGGGAAACTTCCCTCTTTTTACAACATCTTTGATAGCCGTACGACATTTTTCTTGGAACACCTTTACATTGTAAGGTTCATCATAATTTTGAACATCAATCAATTCGTGATGTACACCTTGCATTTCTTCTTGTGTTACTTTGGCCGTGCCAATATCCATTTTTTTATACACTTGCATACTGTCGCAAGATATAATTTCACCATTCAATTGTTTAGCCAACCATACGGAAAGACTTGTTTTTCCGATTCCAGTTGGACCAACGATTGCTAATACTTTCTGCTTATCCACGTTCAAATTCCTTTCTCAATTCATTATCACTCATCACAATGACTGTTGGTCTTCCATGAGGACAGTGATATGGTTGTTTGCACTTTTGTAAATCTAAAATAACCTGCTTCATTTCCTGCATAGATAATGGTCGATTAAAACGAATTGAACTATGACATGCCATTGTCGCAATCATATGTTTTCTAAGTTTTGCCATATCTACATCTTGATTTTCGACAAAATAATCTAATAAATCTTGTAAGAATTGTTTTTGGTCCACATCATGAAACCATAATGGAATTTCACGAAGAATCAATTGATCTGTTCCAAATGGTTCAAATTCAATCCCAAAGAATGCTGTTTTTTCATTGATTGCCATATATTGAGCCAACACATTACTTGAAACATCCAATTGGATAGGAACCATAAGCGGTTGTTTGTTTGTACATTGCACCAATAATTTCTCATTCAATTGTTCATAATGATATCTTTCTTGTGCAGCATGCTGATCCACAATAACTAACCCTTCTTCATTACTGCATAATATATATGAATCGTGTAATTGAGCTAAAACTTGTAAATGTTTAAAGAATTCTGGTCCCTTATCATTAACTTCTTCCTCTTTAGGAATCGGATATGAAATAGGCTCTTCTTGTATTTTTATATCAGTAGCCGTTTTTTCTTCATATACCTGTATCTGCTCCATTTTTTCTTTGATGACTACTGGATTATAATTTTTAAAACTCTGTTCAATTCTTTTATCTTCTTTTGGACATTGCTTAACAGGATATGAATATTGAATTTCTGGTTGCTCAAATATAACACTTTTCTTTTCAGGTTTACTTACTGCTACTGTTTTTAAAGAAGCATTCAACGCATCTTGAATCGTTTTCTTTATCAAATCTAACATTTCACCTTGTTTTGATAAGCGAACTTCCCATTTATTTGGATGAACGTTTACATCAACCAATTGTGTGTCTGAATCCATCTGTAATACTACAATTGGAAAACGATTTGGCGGCATATAATCACTATAAGCATCTAGAATCGCTTTTTGGATTGCGACACTACGAATCAATCTTGTATTTAGAGTTAAAAACATAAAATATTTTGTAGCACGATTGATTTTTGGCTGAATCGCATATCCATGAATGTGAAAATCTTCATTACTTCCTTCAAAAGGAATTGCATTTTGGGCTACTTCTTTTCCATACATTTGATATAGAATTTCTTGAATATTCCCGTTTCCACTCGTTTGAAACACAACTCGTCCATCATGAGAAAGTTGAAAACGAATATTCGGATGTGATAATGCCATTTTATTCATTAAATCTGCAATGACAGAAAACTCATATGAAGTACTTTTCAAATGTTTGAATCGAGCAGGTGTTTTTATGAATAATCCAGAAACATCTAATTTTGTTCCTCTAGGACAATTACATTTTTCATCCACATCCAAACTTCCATAGTTATATCTTAATAAGGTTCCTTCTTCTCCATTACTTGTCTGCAATTCAACTTGGGCGACAGAAGCAATACTTGGTAATGCTTCTCCTCTAAATCCCATTGTTTGAATATTGAACAATTCTTCTTCGGAATGCATTTTACTTGTGGCATGTCGCATAAAAGCTAAATGTGCATCTTCATGATCCATTCCACAACCGTCATCTGTAATCACAATTCTCTCAATACCACCTTGATAGACTTCAACTTCTATAACAGTTGCCCCCGCATCAATACTATTTTCAACGCATTCCTTTACAATTCCAGCTGGTCTTTCAACAACTTCTCCAGCCGCAATCATATTTGTTAAGTGTTCACTTAATACATGTATTTTAGCCACATTTTGCACCTCCATTCATATGAATTTCATATCTATAATTCTATTTTTTCGCTTAGTTTCTTTAATTCATAAAGACAATCTAGAGCATCTCTTGGTGTCATTGAATCAATATCTAATTCTTGTAATTGTTGTAAAAGTTTAGATTTTTCTGGTTGAACTTGATCCATCACAAATAAACTTGGTTGATAATTTTGATTATTATCTTGGTTTTCAAAATTCGATAAAAGTTGTGAAGCTCTGTCCAAAACAACCTTTGGTAAATGTGCGAGTTTGGCAACATTGATACCATAAGATTTATCTGCTTTTCCTTCGACAACACGGTATCTAAATTCAATTTCATTTTTTTCTTCTCGCACATCCACATGAACATTACGCATAGATTGATGTTCTTCTGCTAAATCTGTTAATTCGTGATAGTGCGTCGAAAATAATGTTTTTGCGCCAATTGCTTCATCAATATATTCAAGCATAGCTTGTGCAAGAGCCATACCATCATATGTTGCAGTTCCTCGACCTATTTCATCAAATAAAATTAATGAGTGTTTCGTTGCATAGCGTAAAGCTGTATTAGCTTCCATCATTTCGACCATAAATGTACTTTTTCCAGTTAGTATGTCATCCGAAGCACCAATTCTTGTAAAAATGCGATCAAAAATAGGTAATTCTGCTGTTTTTGCAGGTATGAAGCTTCCCATTTGGGCCATAACTACAAGTAATGCATTTTGTCGCATATATGTAGATTTACCACCCATATTCGGACCTGTAATCAATTGTATATGTTCATCTTCTGACATTTTCCAATCATTCGACACATATCTTTTTTTCTTCATACGATCATCCAATATCGGATGTTTTCCTTCTACTACATTGACATTGTATCCTGGATGGAACGTTGGACATACATATCCTTTTTCGCTGGCAAGAATTGCCAAAGATACAAGTACATCAATCGTAGATAACGCTTGTGCACACGCATGAAGATCAAACAAGTCTCTTTTTATTCTTAATAATAAGTCATTAAATAAACTTTGTTCTAATTTTATCTTTGTTTCTTGCGCATGTAAGATTTGTTCTTCTTTTTCCTTCAATTCTTGTGTAATAAATCTTGTTGCATTCGCAAGTGTTTGTTTCGGGTGATACCCAAACTCTTCTTTGATATTACCCAAATTTCCATTACGAACTTCAATATAATAACCGAACACACGGTTATATCCTACTTTTAATGATTTAACCCCTGTTCTTTCACGCTCTTTAGCTTCTAGTTCTAAAATAAAATCTTTTCCTTGTTTTGCTATTTTTCGAACTTCATCTAATTCCTGATTGTACCCATCATTAAAGACTCCACCTTCTTTTAGTGTTAGTGGTGGATTTTCTATAATCGCATTTTTTATTTCATTGTATAATTCTTGGCAGTCTGGAACTTCATTAAATTCTGGATATGAATTCAAGGAAGAAGCTAAATTTAAAATAGGTTTTGCGTGTTCCAATGTAGCAACAAGTTGAAGTACATCTCTTGGACTTGCATTCCCATAAGCCATACGGCTCGCAAGTCTTTCCATATCATATACATAAACTAAATGTTCTTTTAGGTTTTCTTTTAACATAAAGTTTTCTTTTAAATCTTTAACTGCAGCCTGTCTTTTCGCAATCTTTTCTGCATCAATCAATGGGTATTCAATCCATCTTTTCAATAGTCTTGAACCCATGGCACTTTGGCATTTATCCATAAAAGACCATAAGCTTTCTGCCTTTGCATTTGTTGATTGACTTGAAACCAACTCCAAATGATTCTTCGTTTCATAGTCCATGACCAGCACTTTATCTTTGTCCATGGATTCTATAGGTAAAAAATGATCGATATGTTGTTTTTGTGTGTCTTTTAAATAGGCCATCAACAGTGCAAATGCCTCTTTTAATGACTCGGATTCAATTTCATTTAATAAAGGTAGATCTTGTAAATCAATATTTGCCTTTTTATGTTTTGAAACGAGCATTGTATCCATCTCTTCTAGGGCAGCTATCCATTTTTTATCCATTGTCATTGGACAAACAAGCTCACTTACATTTTGTTCTAATAATGCTTTTTGTAAAGCAACTAAAGATCTTTGTAGAGTTTGATATTTCAACTCGCCCGTACTTAATTCGCAATAGATAACTGTAATTTCAAAACTTGACACGCTACATGATGCCATATAGTTTGTCGACTTGGCATCCATAGTTGCATCCATATATGTTCCTGGTGTAATAATTTTAACAATTCCTCGATCCACCAATCCTTTAGCACTGGAAGGATCTTCTAATTGTTCACAAATTGCTACTTTATATCCCTTCTTTACTAAGCGTGAAATATATGAATTGGCCGCATGAAAAGGAATGCCACACATAGGTACTTTTTCTTCTACCCCTGCACTCCTTCCTGTTAATACTAAATCCAATTCTTGTGAAGCCAACTTTGCATCATCAAAAAACATCTCATAAAAATCCCCTAAACGATAAAATAAAATCGCATCGGGATTTTCTTCTTTCATTTTTAAATAGTGTTGCATCATTGGTGTATATTTTTTTTCTGCCATAAATCATCATCCTAACATGACTATTATACCAAAATTTCAAAATAAATATGTTATAATTAAAAGCACTGAATAAGGAGGTTATCACTAATGAAACAAACAATTCAATGGAAAAACAAATCCATTCAAATTGATATTGGTTTGATTCTAATTCTAATCCTTTTTGGTATGACTAGTTGTTTTGCACTATACAATTCTTTCAACTTAATAAAATACGGAAGTGGATATTCATATTTATTGCGTCAATTATTTTGGTTTATTGTAGGATTTTTCGCCATGTTTTTCCTTTCGATTCTTCAAAACAAAAAAATATATTCATACATGGATACGGCATATAAAATTCTTATGCTTTGTCTAGTTTATTTGTTTCTCTCACGCTTATTATATAATTTTGTAGGTATAACACTTCCTTTTGCGAGTGAAACTAATGGTGCCATTTCATGGTTTCAACTGCCTTTGATTGGTAGCTTTCAGCCAAGTGAATTCATTAAAATTGTTTTAATTGTTTTAGTCTCACAAATTATTGTTGATCATCAAAATGCACATCCAAATCCAACACATAAAGATGACTTGATGTTGTTGTGGGAAATCGCAAAAGTATTATTCCCACCATTATTTTTGATTATGATGCAGCCAGATACTGGTGTATGTATTATCATCGTATTCAATATCTTCGTTTTAGTGTGTTGTAGTGGTATTCGTAAAGAGTATATTATTGGAATTTTCGCCTGTGTGGTTATTGTTGTAGGAGCATTCTTATTCTTATATTTTGAATACCCTAATATTCTTACTTCATTTATATCTTCATACAAACTTCAAAGAATTGATGCATGGTTAGAACCAGAAAGTAACATTCGAGGTAGTTCGAATCAGTTATACACTGCATTATTGTCGTTAGGCAGTGCCGGATTAACTGGATATGGGTTACAAGCAAATATCATTTCTATTCCTGAAGCGCATACAGATTTTATCTTTGCTGCTTTTGGACAATGTTTTGGATTTATTGGAACTACATTTATATTATTACTTTGTTTATTACTTGATATTTATTTATGCAAAATTGCTTATGCTGCAAAAGATAAAAAAGATCGATTCGTTGTTATTGGTATTATCGCGATGTTGCTATATCAGCAACTACAAAATACAGGAATGATTGTTGGATTATTACCAATCACTGGTATCACATTGCCACTTATTTCTTATGGAGGAAGTAGTATTCTATCTTACTTCATTTCATTCGCAATCATTTTAAATATTTCTCCAGCAACAAAAAGAACGATTCGTTTGAATCGTTCAAAAAGACGTAAGTTAATTAATATAAATTCTTAAGTCGAGTCAAATAAGAATAAGTACGATATCTCGCAAATCGTACTTTTTTTGTACTCGAATGTATGATTATTTCAGAAATCGATGCTAAATCCCTTTCTAAGTGATCATAACATACATGTGCATAGGCAAGTGTATCACCTCTGACCCCAATTTTTCGTGTATCATTCATAATATATGGATTTTTTAAAGAATGATGGTTCTTATGTGAAATAGGCATGATTTCACAAAGTTGTAAAACCTTTAACCCTGGATCCACGACCGCCCCTTTAAGAGCTCTATTTACAGCGGTAGAACCAGATTGAGTACTCACACAAATACCTGAGCCTTGACTGCTTTCAAAAAATTCATCATCTATCGAGATATCCAGCACTAATGTTTTAGCCAAACTTTCAATACGTACTTCATTTAATGCATATAATGTTTCATTGACTTGAGGAAGATCCATTTGAAGTAGATTAAATTCTTCAATTGTTGGTTTATTATGTTTTAAATCATATACCAAATGATCCAGTTCATCTTGTGTATAGTCGGTAAAAAAGCCTAAATTACCCGTATGTATCGCAACAAATTGAATATCATCCAATCTATCTATATACGTATGAATCGCTCTTAATAAGGTACCATCACCTCCGACAGAAAAGATAACTTCAGATTTCTCATCATCATATTCCCATCCAATAGCAAGACATTTTTTCTTTAGAGTTTCTGCAACTCTTTTTGAGTTGTCGTCTCCCCTGTCTACCAAACTAAAACGCATCAAATCACTTCCTCTTTCATTAAATCTATTGTAACATATTTAATGGGTGATATGAATGTATGATAATATTGAAAGAGAATTGAAATTATTGATCGATGAAGAAGTATATAACGAAATACTTCATTCATATGATTTTCAGAATCCAATAACACAAACAAACACATACTTTGATACAAAGAATCAAGATGTAAAGAAACAACATGGTGCAGTACGAATTCGAACGATTCAAAATAAAAAGATATTCACTTTAAAAATCAGAAAAGATGAATACACACATTATGAATTTGAAAAAGAAATCAACACTAAAAACATAGATGATATTAATGATACAGAAATATTAAATTGGTTTGATCAATATCAAATCCCTAAAAATTTACATCCAACAGCTAGTTTTACCACCTTGAGATATGTGTATGAATTTGAACATGGAGAATTATGTTTAGATAAAACAGACTACAAAAATCATACTGATTATGAAATAGAATATGAATACACTTCAGATCATGATGGAATCCACTTTTTCAATTCAATCTTAGAAAAATATGATTTAAAATGGATAAAAAATTGCCCTAGCAAAATTGCTAGAGCATTAAATGATTAAAATTTATGTGTTAAACGATAGAAGAAGGATTTGGAATTATATTCTTCTTCTTTTTTCTTATAATTTTCAGTTTCTTCTTTATTTTTATTATAAAGTTCTTCTATATCTTTTAATTTCTGATTTTCAGATTCTAATTCAGAAATTTTCTCATCTTTTGTTTGCGTTTCTAATAGGAAGGTTTGTTTACTCTTTTCAATTTCTAATTTAAGTTTTTCTTGATATAATTGTTCAATTTGGGCTTGTGCCTTCTCTTTTTCTTCTATAATTGCTTTAAGCTTTTCATTTTCGAATCGTAGTTCCATTTCAACTGTTGATATTTCATGTTTTTCTTTCCTAAAATAAGTAGATAATCTTTCAACGCCTTCAGCCTTGATTGTGATACGACGAGTTGCCGGGTTTTTATATTTCCAATCTTTATCTGGATTATCTTTTACTAATTTTGCGATTGCTTTATCTACTGTATTTCTTGATTTATTGAAATGTTGGCATATCTGTGCAATATCCATATCATAATATACATCAATTGCTGATGCTTCTTCAGGCATATCCATGTCCCCTTCCTATGAAATTCATAATAATAATCTAACGAGTCACGATTAGTCTATCATAGTTTTAACAAGAAAGCTATACCTATATATGAATTTCCTATATTTTTATATTTTATATTCATGCTTTTTACTTTTTTCATATCTTTCTCACATGAATCTTCATATCTATTTATTTATTCAAATCCTATTTAATTTGATATTTTTTATTTTCATATCTATATCACATGAATTAAAATATTCCTTTCATATTTGCAATTTACAATTCATATGATTCTAAATAATTAATATTACATTTCATATGAACAATATTTACGACATTCTGCGTTCATATGAATGGTTTTATGCAGATTCTTAATTCATATTTTAATTCACATTCTATATTTTTTATTCTTTTTTATTTTCACATGAATAAGATTTCATTAAAAATTAGTATGAAAATTCATAAAAATTTCATATGAATGTTCAGAAGCGTCCTCCAACGATTTTTTCCTCTCTATGTGATACTTATATGAATATACTATATTTAAAGCAATTATACGCTTTATCATATGATTTTATTGTATATTATGCTTTTTTTTGTTCATATGAATTAAGAATTCTATATGATTTTTGTGCTTATATTCCTATAAATATAAAAAAATCGTATGAAATATCATAAATACTTCATACGATTAAGCATATTTACGAGCTTTTACGTCCTTCAAACGCTTTTAGCAATGTCATTGCATCTGTATAATCTAAATGACTACCTACAGGAATACCGTGAGCAAGTCTACTTACCTTACACTTCCCTTCTAGTAGTTTGCATATATATAAAGATGTCGTTTCTCCTTCTACTGTAGGATCAAGAGCCAATATTACCTCTTCTGTTTTTTCATTCACTCTATTTAAAAGAGTCTTTATATTTAATTGATCTGGTAAAACTCCTTTTTGTGTATTAATCAATCCATCTAGTACATGAAATACACCATTATATTGTTGCATAGACTCGATTACCGATATGTCTTTCGGATTTTGTACTACACATATGATATTCTGATTTCTATTAGTATTCTTACAATACTCACAAAGCTCATCTTCTGTCAAATTACCACATCGAGTACATTTTTTTACTTTCTTTTTTAAATTCACTAAAGTTTCTGCCAATTCAGATATTTCATCATCTGACCATTCTAATACTGTAAATGCATATCTCTCTGCAGTCTTAGCACCCACTCCTGGTAATTTCTGAAATTCATATATTAAATCATCAAATGTTTTTGGATACATGCTTCACCTTCTAATCTTCTTTTATTTCTATACTTGGAAACAAACTTTTCATATGATCTTCTATACTCATATTATTATTAGATTCTGAATCTTTTCTTTTCAAGCGAACTTGATAAGGTTCTGGAAGATTACCACTAATCATTCTTTCCTTAAACTCATCCAACACACGAGATTGTTGTGTCTTATCTAATGCGAATACCTTCTTAGCTTTTCCTAATAACACTTCCATAAAATCTTCATATCCATAATTCAGTTCAAATTCATTTATTTGTTTCGCAAAGATTTCACTCGATACACATACTACAATATAATTAGATCCACTAGCCATAATACTACTGTTTCTCAATGTAGCCGCATATTTTCCAAATTCTAAACTTGATATGAATTGTCCTATATTATTGAACTTATTCGTATCAATACTTCTTTCCATCTTTGTAGCTCCAACTAACAATTGAATGACAAATTCATCGTTTAATATGATTTTATTATTTTTATTTTCTGACTGTTTTAATGTTTCACGTGAAACATCAGAAATTTCAGATTTCTCTAAAGCCCTATTATTATCATCTTTTTGAGTGCTTTTCTCAATTATATCTGAGTCATCAGAAGTATCGTCATATGATGTTTCATAGTTTTCTTCTTCCTCTACCTCTTTAAAATCATTCTGATCTGAATCAATAATATGTGTTTTCGATTCATATGAATAACTTGAAATTTTTAATAAAGAGGCTTCTAAGTAGTCTAATGCGTTAGATGCGTATGTATATTTATTAAATGTATCCATTAATTCTTCCATGCATTTAATTCTGAAATTAATAGGTGCTAATTTAAAATATTTCCTAATCATATCTTTGTTCATATCCGATACTAGAGTTGAATTCTCAGAATAATCTAAAATCAGACTGTCCTTCAACATGTGAATAAAATCTGCAGTCAATCTTTTAATATCCATTCCCATATCTGAATATTTCTGAATATCTTTGACAAAACTATCTACATCTTTTTTATATAACGAATAAAATAAATGACCAATATCTTCAGATGTTACGACACCATAAATTTTACGAATATCATTCACATCAATATGAGATGAACAGTATGCAACACATTGATCCAATATTGACAGTGCATCACGCATACCTCCATCAGCTAATTGAGCAATCAAAGTTAATCCATTCTCATCAATTTCAATTCCTTCATTTTTACAAACAATAGATAATCTATATTTAATGTCATGCATACTCACTTTGTTGAAATCAAATCTTTGACAACGAGAAATAATCGTTGGTAAAACTTTATTTGGTTCTGTAGTTGCAAAAATAAAAATTACATGAGCAGGAGGTTCCTCGATTGTTTTTAATAATGCATTGAATGCTCCAGAAGTCATCATATGAACTTCATCAATAATATAAATTTTATATTTTCCTTGCATTGGAGCATACTTCACTTTATCAATCAGATTTCTTACTTCATCTACACCATTGTTGCTGGCAGCATCAATTTCAATAATATCTGGATGACTTCCATTTGCAGCCATTTTGCAGTTCTCACAAACTCCACAAGGAGCATCTTGGCTATTCGTACAATTTAATGTCTTCGCAAATATTTTTGCGATTGAAGTTTTACCTGTTCCTCTAGGACCACAGAATAAATAAGCATGAGCAATACGATTTTGTATGATCGCATTTTTCAATGTCTGAATTATATGTGTTTGACCAACAACTTCATCAAAATTTGTTGGTCTATATTTTCTATATAATGCTTGATATGCCATTCGTAAAATCCTTTCTATATGTTTTCCTGTATCTTATTTTATCATAGTTTTACTCATTTTATTTGATTGAAATAGGGAAGTGTAATATATATGAAAAGCAGAAATCACTCCTATTTATGATTTCTGCTTCTTTTTCATATCTCTTTTCTTTTTAAAAAATTGTTTTAACAAATCTGAACATTCAGATTCAAGGATTCCTTTTCTATATTCAGGATGATGATTGAATTCAGATACTTCAAATAAATTTGTACACGTACCCACACAGCCTCCTTTAGGGTCGGATGCTCCATATACAACTTCTTTAATTCTAGATTGTATGATCGCACCTGCACACATAGGACACGGTTCTAAAGTTACATATAATATGCAATCCTCTAATCTCCATGTATTTAATTTCTTACACGCTTTTTTAATTGCCATAATTTCTGCGTGCGCAATACTTTGTTGCAAAATCTCACGCTTGTTATATCCACGAGCTATGATTTTATCATCTTTTACAATCACACAACCAATAGGAACTTCATCATAACTTTCTGCTTTCTTAGCCTGTTTGATAGCTTCCTTCATCCATTTTACATCATCCATAAATTCTATTCCTTCCCATGTATATTATTATATATATAATTATAATGATTAAATTGTACAGGAAAGACTTTTTCTTTGAAAAAGTCACATGTCTAAATGACGTGCCCGGTTCGTTTCCAGTCGTCCAGTAACATTTCAATATCTACTCCACCTTTCTGAATCATTCGGTATCCCGATCCATTCAGTCTTTATCGATGGAGTTTTTATTGTATGCTTTATTTATAAATACTTCAGAATTTCATCCATGATCTATGTATCTATCATCCAGTAAGATATCATAAACTTCTGGTTCTGATTATTTATCTCATTTAATCCACAAATCCCATGCCTCTAGGATTGATGACATAGGCTGCACAATAATGTACATTCAATCCTTTGATCTTTGTATACTTTTCTTTTCCAATCTTACTCGTATTCTTTGGATCTACTTTGATTACATCCACTTCATTCATCAAACATTTTCTTTCTACTTTTTCTAATATCTTCTTATACGCATAACTCGATAATGTTTTATTTTGTTTTTTAGGGCGATAGAGCATTCGTGTTTTCAACTGCTTGAAATCAAGTCTTCAACTACCAGACTCTTCTTCTCCGAAACCAATTTCTTAATATAAAAAAAAACTACTACACATGATGGAGCTTACTTAAGGCTGCTTCGTTCCCGACCTGACCTGATTCATAAGATATCATTGTAGTAGCCAGTTAATTATATCAAATCCATTTTCAATTCGCAATAGAAAAAGCTGTCAAAGACAGCTTTTAAGGAATATATAAAACTAGATAGGGATAAATCAACCTTTAAAAGTCATAGGGATTTTAGCTCTGAGAAAGAGA
>URHY01000014.1 GCA_900547815.1 uncultured Solobacterium sp. | reverse complement strand
GACAATGCTCATTTCATTAAAAACCCCCATATTTTTACCTATCTGCACAGGCTGCTATTAAATTCGATAAATAAAACACTTAGGAGTTGATGGATTTCAACTCCTTTTAGTATACTGATTTTGAGGTGGTTAAAATGGATTATGTATATGTGACAAAAGAAAATATTGAACAAGAACACATTTGTTGTGCCATAAGTAATAATTCAGATGTTCAAGTAAGATCAAAGAAAGACTGGTTGTCTTGTCGCTTTGAAGAAGGTCTTGTGTTTATTAAATCGAGTGTAAGAGGGAAATGCTTTATTGAGTATATTCCCGCAAAGAATGCATGGATTCCAATTGATGCAGATAATTATATGTATATTGATTGTTTATGGGTCGCTGGTTCTTTAAAAGGTCATGGTTATTCGAGTGAATTATTAAATCTTTGTATTGAGGATAGTAAGAAAAAGGGTATGGATGGAATTTGTATCTTATCTAGTAAAAAGAAAATGCCGTATCTAGCAGATCCTAAGTTTTTAGCTTATAAAGGCTTTAGGGTATGTGATGAAGCGAGCAATGGAATTCAATTGTGGTATTTAGCTTTTAATGATTCTAATTTACCAAAATTTAAATCTTGTGCTAAGAATTGTCATATATCTGAATCTGGTTTTGTCTTATATTATACAAGCCAATGTCCTTTTAATGCGAAATATGTTCCAATCATTGAAAATTTGTCTAAAGAAATGAATATAGAATTTAAAGCGATTCATCTAGATACAAAAGAAAAGGCGCAAAATGCGCCAACACCTATCACCACATATGCGCTATTTTACAATGGTGATTATGTAACAAATGATGTTATGAATGAGAAGAAGTTTTTAAAAGTTGTTGAAAAGCTTAAATAAGCATTAATTATCTTGAGATAGGATGGTTTCGAATAATAAATACAACATATAGAATAAGAAGATAGATAAGAAATAATTTTTGTATTGTTTCATGATTGATTACATATTGGCTTGCACTTTGTATTGTTTTGTACTAAAATTCTAATTGTAGTAAATAAATCTGGGGAGCTATTGCTGAGAGGAAGTTCGACTTCGACCCATTAAACCTGACGGATAATGCCGGCGTAGGAAGTATAGATGTGTTTTTGACCTGTCTTTTTACGTTGCAGGTCTTTTTATTTTACTACCTTACTGTAGGGGAGCGCCTAGAGTATAGAAAACAAGCGAGGGAGCCTGAATTGACAGGATGAGAGAGGACTGTTTGTCTAATACCGAAACCACAGATGGTTTTTTGCGTGTTTTCTAGGCCATCTGTATCTGTAGGAGGTAGTATTATGAATAAACACAATTACTTATTAAGCCTAGTCTTTTTTTCAATGATGGTAGCTGTTGGAGTGGTAATTTCACCCATTTTACGTGTGGAAGGAATGTGTCCTATGGCACACCTTATTAATATCACAATGGCTGTATTTATGGGGCCTTGGTATTCATTTCTTTGTGCTTTAGCTATTGGTTTAATTCGTATGGCTGTAATGGGAATTCCACCATTGGCTTTAACGGGAGCTATTTTTGGAGCTACATTATCTGGAATCTTATATCGTGTTAGTAAAGGAAAGATTTGGGCTGCCGTACTTGGTGAAATCATTGGTACTGGTTTAATTGGTTCTGTTCTTTCATATCCAGTAATGACTTATTTATGGGGTAGAACTGGACTTACATGGATGTTCTATGTACCTAGTTTTCTAATGGGTACAATTATCGGTGGAAGTATTGCGTATGTTCTATTGAAGTCAATGTCTCGTAGTGGTATCCTAGAAAATATTCAAAGAAAGTTAGGAGTGCAAAAATTTGTTGAAACAAACAAATAATTTGATTCACTGTATCACAAATCCGATATCAATTAATGATTGTGCAAATCTTATATTAGCTTTGGGTGCTAAGCCAATTATGGCTTGTCACCCCGATGAAGTTGATGATATCACTTGCCATTCTGCGGCTTTGGCATTAAATTTAGGTAACTTTGATGATGTAAGAGCTAAGTCTATGATGATTAGTGCTAAGTGTGCCAAAGAAAATAAAATTCCATTCATTTTAGATTTAGTTGGAGTGGCTTGTTCAACACTTCGATTGAATTATGCCAAAGAACTTGTTTCTTTATATTGCCCAACCGTCATTAAAGGCAATATCAGTGAGTGTAAGGCTTTTTATGGAATGACAAGTCATGCGCATGGTGTAGATGCAGATATTCAAGATGAAGAGAATATTTATGAAAGTTGTAAGTGGCTAAAAGAGATGGCTTTAAATCTTGGTTGTGTAGTTGTGTGCAGTGGTAAAATTGATGTCATTACGGATGGTAAAGAAGTGAATTTAATTTCAAATGGTTGTGACATGCTTTCAAGAATTACAGGAACAGGATGCATGTTAAATGTTGCGATTGCTACATTTTTGGCTAGTTTTCCACCGCTTAATGCTTGTGTAAAGGCAACTTGTTATTATGAGGTAGCGGCAGAAAAGACAGAGTGTAATGGTCCAGGAACTTTCCATATGCATTTTATGGATGAAATCTATAAGCTTACTAGTTTTGATGAATCTTTGTTTAAAATTGAGGTGTTAGGATGAAAAAAGTAGATTATACATTATATTTTATTACTAATTCAGATGGGTATGATGAAGAAACATTCTTAAATAAAGTAAAAGGAGCATGTCTTGGTGGCGCAACAATCATTCAGCTTCGTGAAAAAAATAAGTCGACTTTAGAGTATTATGAACTCGCTTTAAAAGTAAAAGAGATTACTGATTTTTATCATATTCCATTAATTATTGATGATCGTATCGATGTCGCAATGGCTGTAGGATGTGGTGTTCATTTAGGAAATGAAGATATGCCAATTTCTGTAGCGCGTAAAATTATGGGTGAAGATTGTATTATTGGAGCTACCGCAAAAACAGTAGAGGTTGCCAAAAAAGCAGAAGCCGATGGTGCTGACTATTTAGGTTGTGGTGCCATTTATCCGACAAAGACGCATGTAAAGACAAAGATTACAAGTGTTGAAACACTAAATGATATTTGTACAGCTGTCAATATTCCAGTTTGTGCGATTGGAGGATTAAATAAAGATAATCTTTCTGTTTTAGAAAAAAGTCCAATCCAAGGTGTTTGTGTTGTATCGGCTATTATGGATAAAAAGGATACAAAAAAGGCGGCTGAAGAATTAAAACAATCAATTCAAAAAATTGTGGCATAACAAATGCCACTTTTATTTTTGTAAAATATAACCTAAAATAGTAATTATGAGGAAAAGAAAAATATTAATACTTTCAATCACAATTGTTGCCATAGCTCTTATACTTGAAACGTGTATTCTTAAATATGTGAACGATAAAAATGCACAAACTACTTCCAATGTGTTATTGGATCGTGTGATTGCGGTTATTGATAAGAATGAGTCGAGTGAAAGTGAATTTGTGAAATCTTTAAAAGATGATTATATTGTTCGTGCTAAGGCTATATCTTATATTGTAGATGCTAAGCCAGAAGTTGAATATGATATTGATGAACTTCAAAAAATTGCAGGATTAATGTCTGTTGATGAAATTCATTTGATTGATAAAACTGGAACGATATATTCGGGTTCGATACCTAAGTATTTTGGATATAGCTTTGATTCAGGTGAACAAATGGCTTTCTTTAAACAGATGTTAAACAATTATGATTTAACATTATGTCAGGATGTCACGCCCAATACGGCTGAAGCTAAAGAGATGATGTATGCGATTACTTGGAATGAGTCGAAAACGCATATGGTTCAAGTGGGTATTACGCCAAAGCGTCTTTTAAAGGAGTTGAAGAGAAATCAAATTTCAAATGTCGTAGCCGATATGCCTGTGTATAAGGGTATGGAAATTTTTGTCGTAAATACTAAAACGAAAAAAATTGAGGGTGCTACAAATCGTGCAAAGATTGGAAATACATTAACGAATGTAAATGCATCGTCTAAGATGCAAAGAATCGTATTGGATCATAAACAATGTAAATGTATATCTCGAAAACATGGCAATTATTTGGTTGCCGTAACTATGGAAGAATCTGTGAATTCTTCAAGTAATATTGTTGCGATATTGATTGTCGGTATTTATTTGACTTTAGCTTCATGCTTACTTGTTTTAATGCTTTCTAGAGTATTAAAAGAGAAGTATGAAAAAGAAAAGTATATGTACACTTCAAATACGGATGAATTGACGAAATGCTTCAATCGCCGTGCGTATGATTCGGATATGGAAAAGTTAGATTTAAATACGGAATGGGTTTATATATCATTGGATTTAAATGGTTTAAAACAAGCCAATGACACGCTAGGACATAGTGCAGGGGATGAACTGATTTGTGCGGCTAGTAACTGCATGAAGTTTGCGTTTGCCTCTTATGGAAAGATATATCGTATTGGTGGAGATGAATTTGTCGTACTGATTCAAGAATCCGTATCGAATATAGATTCTATATTACAAGTGTTTGATACGACTATTCATGATTGGCATGGTAAGTATTCAAATTCTATATCTGTATCGTATGGTGTTGTTCAGTCTTCAGAACAAGAATTCGATTCGGTTCAAGAAATAAGTAAGTTAGCCGATGAAAGAATGTATCAGAATAAAAAAGATTATTATACAATGAGTGGTAATAATCGAAGAAGGTAATTAAAAAGCATCTCTAGGGATGCTTTTTTGTTTTGATATTATTTATTTACGGCTTCTTTTAATGCTTTAGCAACTTTGAACTTAACAGATTTGCTAGCTTCAATTTGAATCTTTTCTTTCGTTAATGGATTAAATCCTTCTCTAGCTTTTCTTTCTGTAATTTCAAATTTTCCAAATCCTGCAAGATCTACAGTTTTTCCTTCTCTTAAACCTTCAAAGATTTGTGTTAATGCCAAATCAACAACTTCCGTAATGTCTTTTTTAGTTAAATGAGAATCTTCGGCAATATTAGAAATAATGTCTTTTTTAGTTAATTTTTCCATTTTTGTATGTCTCCTTTTCACCTTTACTATACGCCTTTTTTCACCATTAGCCAACCCATTAGATGAATTGGTTGAACAAATTCATTGTTTTTAATTAAATCATTGATTTCATCTTCTGTGTATTCTTTGACTTCTAAAAATTCAGTTGAATCTAGATGTTGATTTGATACTTTTTCACAATTATCGGCATAATATAAATACGCATAATTATCCGCTATTGTAGGATTGCTAGGAATCGTATAAATATGTTTCCAGTCATTAGATACATAGCCTGTTTCTTCTTCAAGTTCACGTTTAGCTGCAAGTAACGCACTATCTTTTTCATCACCTTCAATGCCACCCGCACAAAATTCTGTTGTAACAGTTTTAAGCCCATGTCTGAATTGTTTTACCGTTATATATTTATCATCCTTTGTTCTTGCGATAATCACAACAAAGTTTCTTCTTGAATAGTTATAGAAAGGGGAGAATTCCTTTCCATCTGGAAGAATAAAAGACTCTTTACGAAAGTCGATCCATTCATCTTGTACAATATGTTCTGTTTTATTTAATTTCCAATTTAAATCCATTTTTATCACCTAGGTAATTATAAACCAAATAAAAAAAATAGTGCAACCAAAGTTACACTATTCATTGACTATGCTTGTTGTGCAATACCAACATATCTTGAACTTAATGCAGTCGCTAAAGCCATATTTGAAACAACCGCTACGATGACTTCAGGAATCATATTTGTTCCAATGACACCAGCCATAACACCGTTTAGTGCTGCTTGGCTAATACCTAAAGCTTGTGAATATTGAGGACCGAATAAGATAACGATCAATCCTAATACCATGATTGTGTGGCATACTGTCGCAACAGCGGCTGCAATACCTGCAGCGACTGGCGTATTCTTTGCGTATTTTTTCGCAAATTTAAATACATAACCAGCAATCACACCTAATAAAATACGTGGTACTAAAGCTATTACTAAACTAAAGAAGTTACCAGAAATACCACCAACTGTTACAAATGGAGAGAAGACAAAGCTTGTGATTCCAGGTGTCATTGTAGCACCAATAATAGATGTACATCCGAATACGAATCCTAAGAAAGCTCCTGCACCAGGTCCCATTGTGCTAGCCAAGATAATTACAGGCACGTGCATCAATGTAACACTTAATGCGTTAATACGTAAGTATCCAATTGGTGTTAGATACATGATGATTTCGATGGCTAAAAATAAAGCCAACACGCACATCTGGCGTACTGATAGTTTTGATTTGTTCATATTTCCTCCTACTTTCGTTTCTTTTTAAGAATACGATGTAACTAATCAAATTGATGTCTTCATACATAGATTATGGTCATGAGATCCATATCCACAAAAAAACATCTTAAACAGTTTACTATAAAAAAAAACAGGAATCAAGTCCCTGTTTTAGTTCCAAAAATCAAATGGAGAAGAGGATTCATCATCTTCATTGTTATAATAAGAAGATTGATTTGATGACTTACTTACATCTTTTCCTTGAAGCATAGTATTGATTGAATCTTTTACATCACTAATCGCAATCGCATAACCCATACCTTCAACATCTGTATCACTTAACTTAGCTGAATTGATACCAATTAATTCACCACTCATATTCAACAATGCTCCTCCAGAGTTTCCTGGATTGATGGCTGCATCGGTTTGAATATAAGATTGTGTTGTATCCGTATCTGAACTTGTTGATACACTGCGATTTGTAGCTGAGACAATACCTGTTGTTACAGATTGACCATAACCTAACGCATTACCAATGGCTACAACTTGTTCACCAACTTGAAGTTTGTCACTATCTCCAATTGTCGCAATCGCAATTTGTTTTAATGTATCTTTACTTAAGTCTTTTGTTTTGATGGAAATTACAGCTAAGTCACGATCTTCATCTACACCTTTTACAGTAGCTTCAACATTTGTATTATCCGCTAATGTACAAGTCAAGGTCTTGGCATTTTCAATAACGTGATAGTTTGTCAAAATATCGATTTCACCATCTTGTTTATTAATGATGACACCACTACCTACGCTTGTACTTTCTTGTTGCGTGAATGGATTACTTCTAGAGTTTCTTCCATACATACTGAAATAGTTTTGTACGTCGGATACCGATACATTGGTAATAGATACAATGCTAGGCATACAATTTTGAGCCACTGTACTTACATTGGAAGTGGTTGAACTTGAAGTCTTCACAACATTTGTACTTTGTACTGTTGTATTTTGTTTATTATAGTTATCAACCACATAGTTGACTCCTTGAAAACTTCCGGCGGCAACCACTCCAAAAGTAGCAGCACTCAAAATGAGTTTAGATCCTTTCTTTAATAATTTATGATTTGAATTTGGAATTCTTGGCATTTCATTTTTCATGTCCATGTACCTCCTTGTTTACAATACAAGGATATAGCCACAAGCTTAAATGAAGTTTAAATTATTCCATATTCGTATAACCCATCAAATAGGCATCTACTTCTTTGGCACATTCTTTACCTTCATGAATGGCCCATACAACTAAAGATTGACCTCTATGACAATCTCCAGCCGCAAAATATTTGTCTTTGACTTGATAAGAATTTGGCTGTGTCACAATCGTATTTCTTGGTGTTGTTTCCAATTCAAATTTGGTTTTTAAATCATCTTCAATACCAATAAATCCTGCCGCAATCAACAATAAATCGCAATCTAAGATTTGCTCAGTACCTTTTACTTCCTCAAGCTTTCCATCTTTAAATTGTACTTTTACAGTCTTGATTTGTTTTAGATTCTTTTTATCATCCAAAATACATTCTTTTACTGTTGTTTCATAGATACGAGGATCCTTTTTAAAGACGGCAATCGCTTCTTCTTGACCATAATCTGTTTTACAGATTTTAGGCCATTCTGGCCAAGGATTACTTGAAAGCCTTTCATCCGGGGCTTTTGGCATCATTTCAATTTGAACAACACTTGCACAACCCTGACGAATACTTGTTCCTACACAATCGTTTCCAGTATCACCACCGCCGACAATCACAACATTTTTGTATTTGGCAGAAATTTCTTCTGTATCATACAATAAATGTTTTGTGGCTTTTGTAAGATAATCTACCGCAAAATAAATACCCGAACAATCACGATTTTTTACGTTCAAATCACGTGCTTTTTTAGAACCTGCCGCAAAGATGATCGCATCATATTCTTGTTCTAATTCTTTTTTAGTAATATCTTTTCCAACGTTGACATTGGTTTTAAAAACGATTCCTTCTTCGGTAAGTATATCTAATCTTCTTTGAATCACTTTCTTTTCCAGTTTCATATTTGGAATACCATACATCAATAATCCACCGATATGATCTTCTTTTTCAAAGACTGTGACAGAATGTCCACGATGATTTAAATCATGGGCTAAGGCAAGGCCTGCAGGACCAGAACCGATAATCGCAATGTTTTTATCAGAACGAATGGTAGGAACGTATGGAACCATCCAATTGTTTTTGTAGGCTGTTTCAATGGTATACAATTCATTCTCTTTGATTGCGACAGGCTCTTGATCTAAACCATTTAAACATGCCTTCTCACAAAGAGCAGGGCATACACGACCTGTAAATTCAGGGAATGGATTGGTTTTTAATAATCTAGATAAAGCTCTTTTATCATTGCCATTATAGATTTCATCATTCCATTCTGGAATCAAATTGTGTAATGGGCAGCCTGTCACCATGTTTTTTAATTTGATGGCAGACTGACAAAAGGGAACGCCACAATTCATGCAGCGTGCACCTTGTTTGCGTCTTGTTTCTTCATCTAAAAAGGGATGAAATTCATTAAAGTTTGTGATTCGAGAAAGCGGTTTTATAGCCTCGTTTTCTTGTCTTTCATATTCTAAAAATCCTGTTGGTTTTCCCATACTATTTCATCCTTTCTTATGCATGTACCTGTTCAAAAGCCATAAGACTTGCCTCATCTTTATGATAGCCTTTGGCCTGAAGTTCTTGAATCAATGTTGTGATCTTTTCATAATCCTTTGGAACGATCTTTTTAAAGTTGGATAATTCTTCATCAAGATTAGATAGGATGTTTTTGGCAACATCTGAATCTGTATATTGATAATGTTTAGTCAAAAGATCTATTAATACTTCTTTATCTACTTTAGATTTAACTTCATATGTATTGACCAATTGTTTATTTAAACGAGTATATAAATCATGATTTGGATCATAAATATAGGCTGTACCACCAGACATACCGGCAGCTAAGTTTTTACCAGTTTTACCCAAGATAACAACGGTTCCACCAGTCATATATTCAAGTCCATGATCTCCAACACCTTCTACTACGGCACTAGCACCTGAGTTACGTACCGCAAAACGCTCACCTGCCAAACCACGAATATAAGCCTCACCACTTGTAGCTCCATATAATGCAACATTACCAATAATGACATTTTCGTTCGCTTTAAAAGTTGCGTCTTTTTTAGGTTGAATAATCAATTTGCCACCCGATAAACCTTTGCCAAAGTAGTCATTCGCATCTCCGTGTACATCTAGAGTCATTCCTTTTTGTGCAAAGGCACCAAAAGATTGTCCAGCACCACCGTTACAATGAATTGTATATGTATCGTCTTTTAATGTGTTATTAAATTCTTTTGTGATGATACTTGATAAAATCGTTCCGACTGTACGATCTGTACTTGAAATTTCAATAGTTTCTGAATGAGCTTTCTTTGACTTGAAATAAGGCATAAATTTAGGAAGCAAATCCTTCATATCCACTGTTTTTTCTAATTCAAAGTTATATGTATCTTTAGGATCATAATGAATATTGTGTGGAGTCATTAAAATATTTGAGTAATCCATATTCGCATCTTCATCAACCTCAAGATTATCTGTATGACCGACCATTTCATTGATTGTATGATAGCCAAGGTCAGCCATAATTTCTCTTAATTCACGGGCAATAAACAACATGAAGTTCATGACATATTCGGGTTTTCCTTTAAAACGGCTTCTTAATTTCTGATTTTGTGTAGCTACACCAAATGGACAAGTATCTAGATTACATACACGCATCATCATACATCCCATTGTAACTAATGGGGCAGTCGCAAAACCAAATTCTTCTGCACCTAATAGACAGGCAATCGCAACATCTTTTCCGGTCATTAATTTTCCGTCGGTTTCAATTAAAACACGACTTCTTAAGCCATTTTCCACTAAGTTTTGATGAGCTTGTGCTAAACCTAATTCCCAAGGAAGACCTGCATGGTGAATACTACTTTGTGAAGCAGCACCTGTACCTCCATCATAGCCTGAAATCAATACTACGGTAGCACCGGCTTTGGCAACACCTGAAGCAATTGTACCAACACCAGCTTCACTAACTAATTTGACACTGATTCGTGCTTGTGGGTTGGCATTTTTTAAGTCGTAGATCAATTGTGCTAAATCTTCAATAGAATAAATATCATGGTGAGGTGGTGGGGAAATCAAAGATACACCTGGTGTAGAATATCTTGTTTTCGCAATCCAAGGATAGACTTTTTTGCCTGGTAAATGTCCACCTTCGCCTGGTTTAGCGCCTTGTGCCATTTTGATTTGGATTTCTTTAGCACTTACTAGATATTTTTCGGTTACACCAAAACGTCCACTTGCGACTTGTTTAATAGCTGAGTTTTTTTCTGTACCTAAACGTTCTGGTTTTTCTCCACCTTCACCAGAATTGGATTTACCACCCAAACGGTTCATCGCAATAGCCATACATGTATGGGCTTCTTCAGAAATAGAACCATAACTCATGGCACCTGTTTTAAAGCGTTTAACGATTTCATATTCACTTTCTACTTCCGATAATGGAATGCTTTCTTGTGTCTTTTTAAAGTGCAATTGACTTCTTAAATGATGCTTTTGACTGTTTGAATTTAATTCGTTTGAATATTCTTTAAATAGGTCATAATCATTTGTTTGAGTGGCTCTTTGAAGTTTGACAATCGTTTCAGGAGAATATAAATGATCTTCTTTTCCATCACCTTTTCTTAGCTTATGGAATCCAATGGAGTCTAGACTTGTATCTGTAGATAGTCCTAATGGATCATAGGCACGGTCGTGGTGGTAGATTAAATCTTTTTCAATATCTTCTAATGTGATGCCTTCCACTTCACTAATGGTATTTGTGAAGTATGTGTCGATAACTTCTTTTGAGATTCCGATGGCTTCAAAGATTTGGGCACCTTGATAAGATTGTAAAGTTGAAATACCCATTTTTGCAGCAATTTTGACAATACCTTTTAAAATGGCTTCATTATAGTCATCAATTGCGATATTGACTTCTTTATCCAACATATTTAATTGAATCATTTCTTCAATACATTCATGGGCCAAATATGGATAGATGGCTGTAGCACCATAGCCAAGTAATGTTGCGAATTGGTGTACATCTCTAGGCTCACCACTTTCAAGAATGATGGATACATCTGTTTTCTTTTTCGTTTTTACTAAATGTTGTTCAAGAGCAGAAACGGCTAATAAACTAGGAATAGCCATATGACCTTCGTCTACACCTTTATCACTTAAAATCAAGATGTTGGCACCGTTTCTATAGGCTTTATCGCATTCAATAAATAAATTGTCTAAAGCTTCTTTTAAAGAAGTACCTCGATAGAATAATAAAGAAATGGTTTCATTTTTAAATCCTGTCTGATTTAATTGGCGGATCTTATTCATATCTCTTGATGTTAAGATTGGATTGTTGACTTCTAATACAGTACAGTTATTTGCCTGATCTAATAATAGGTTTCCATCACTTCCAATATAGATGGTTGTGTCTGTGACAATTTCTTCACGTAAAGAATCAATTGGTGGGTTGGTTACTTGGGCGAAGAGTTGTTTAAAGTAATGGAATAAACTTAAATGATTTTGGGAATAAATTGCCAAAGGGATGTCGGTACCCATCGCACTTGTTGGTTCAAGTTTGACGCGTGCCATTGGTAAAATGATATCTTTTACATCTTCATAGGTATATCCGAAGACTTTATAAAGAATATCTCTTTCATGTTGTGTATGGATATGTGTTTTTTTGTCTGGAGCAGGCAAGTCTTTAAGGTGTAAAAGGTAAGTGTCTAGCCATTCTCCATATGGATTTGACTTTGCGTATTCATTCTTTAAATCGTAGTCTTCAATCAATTCTTTTTTGACTGTATCTACAAGTAACATCTTGCCTGGTTCAAGTCTTGATTTTTTGATGATTTTCTTTTCATCAATGTCTAAAACGCCAACTTCACTTGATAAAATCAACATGTTGTCGCTTGTTAGATAATATCGGCTTGGTCTTAAACCATTACGATCAAGTACAGCTCCGACTTTTTGTCCATCACTAAATAAAATAGCGGCTGGACCATCCCATGGTTCCATCATAGTGGCATAGTAGTGATAGAAATCTTTTTTCTTTTGATCCATTGTCTGGTGTTTCCATGGTTCTGGAATTAAGATCATAATGGCTTTTTCTAGTGGCATGCCATTCATGACTAAAAATTCTAATGCATTATCTAACATGGCAGAATCGGAACCTGAAGTGTTGATGATAGGTAAGATCTTACTTGAATTTTCATCCAAGAAATCTGAATGCATACTTTCTTCACGGGCTAACATCTTATTGACATTTGCACGAATGGTATTGATTTCTCCATTGTGGGCAATATAGCGGTTTGGATGGGCTCTTTGCCAAGATGGTGTAGTGTTTGTCGAGAAACGTGAGTGCACGATCGCAATCGCAGATTTATAATTCTTGTCTTGTAGATCTAAATAGAATTTTCTTAATTGCGATACTAAAAACATTCCTTTATAGACAATGGTACGACTGCTTAAAGACGCAACATAAGTTTCTTTGCAGCTTTTTTCAAATTCACGGCGAATCACATATAATCTTTTTTCTAGATTCTTGTTCCCTTTTACGAAAGCCTGATAAATATTAGGCATGCAGTCTTTAGCTTTTTGACCTAGGATAGATTCATTACAAGGAACTTTTCTCCATGCGATGAATTCGCATCCTTCTTGTTCAACAAATTTTTCAAACATTTTTTTGTGTTGATTTAATAAAAGTTTGTTTCTAGGTAAGAAAAACATACCCACTCCATAGTATTCTGGAAGTTTAATATTTTCTTTTTTTAATGTTTTTCTAAAAAAATCATCACTGATCTGAAGTAAGATACCTACTCCATCACCGACTTTACCACTTGCATCTTTTCCTGCACGGTGTTCTAGTTTTTCTACGATATGTAATGCTTTATCGACTACATCATAGCTTTGTTTACCATCGATTTGGACTACGGTACCAATACCGCAGGCATCGTGTTCAATTTCAAAATTCATAATATACAACCTTTCTATTTGCCACTATCTCCATAGTTTGAAAGATAACGGGCACTCGGATCATTGACGTTGCATCCTTGCCAGTTTTTATTTGGCATCCAGAAGTCTTTGATCATACTTGCCTGATTTGGATAGTAAGACTCAAAAATTTCACGATATAATAAGGATTCTTTTGTGAATGGAGTACAGTATTTATATTGTTTGATTTTTTCTTCAAATTCAGTATCTGTATAATAATTTTCAGCATATTCTTTAATATCATCACTCAATGAGTGTCCAACTGCATCAGAGAATGCCGCTTTTTCACGCATTAAGATATCGTATGGTAGAATATTGTCTTTTTCAAAGGCATGGCGAAGTAAATACTTTCCTTTATTGTATGTATTCATTTTCTTTTTTGGATCAATTGCCATAACGTATTTGACAAAATCTAAATCTCCAAAAGGAACGCGAGCTTCAATGGAGTTTGTGGAAATACAACGATCAGCTCTTAATACATCATACATGTAAAGTTCATGTACTCGTTTTACACTTTCTTCTTGAAATTCTTCTTTGCTTGGGGCAAAATCTGTATATTTATAGCCAAACAATTCATCGCTGATTTCTCCAGTAAGTAATACGCGAATGTTACTTTGTTCATGAATAGCTTTACAAATTAAATACATTCCAATGCTGGCGCGAATGGTTGTAATGTCAAAGGTTGCTAAAGTTTTGATGACGGGTTTAATAGCATTTAAGACATCATCTTTATTAATAATGATTTCATGGTGGTTGCTACCAATAAAGTCAGCGACTTCTTTGGCGTATTTTAAATCAATCGCATCTTCTTCCATTCCAATCGCATAGGTTTCGATGGGTTTGTTTAGTAATTTTTGGCTGATGGCACATACTAGACTTGAATCCAATCCACCACTTAATAAGAATCCTAGTGGAGCATCAGCATCTAATCTTTTCTTAACACCTTCCACTAATTTATCGTGGATGTTTGTACAGATGGTTTCAAGATCTGAAGTGATTACTTTATCCACTTTAGTAACATCTAAATAACAAGTGAATTTTCCATCGGCATAATAGAATCCAGGAGGGAAGGGAAAGATTTGTTCAACAATTGAAACAAGATTTTTAGCTTCGGAAGCGAATACGATATTATGGTTTTTATCATAGCCATAAAATAATGGACGGATTCCGATTGGGTCACGGGCAGCAACAAAGTCATTTTTCTTGGCATCATAAATAATGCATGCGTATTCGGCATCTAGCTTTTTAAACATGTCTAAACCATATTTTTCATAGAGTGGTAAAAGAATTTCACAATCACTTTGCGAAATAAATGTATAGCCATCTTTTTCGAGTTCTTCTTTTAATTTTCGAAAGCCATAGATTTCACCGTTACATACGACAAGGTTGTTATTTCTAACAAATGGCTGCATGCCTTCTGGACTGAGTCCCATAATGGATAGTCTTTGAAAACCTAAATAGCCACATCCTACTTGTTGGATTCTTTCATCATCAGGTCCTCTAGAATAGGTGTTTTCCAATGCTTTATGAATTGTGTTTTCGCTTATTTTTAATGATTTATATCCTATAATTGTACACATAAATAATATCTCCTTAGAACGGAAAAGCCGGCAATTGCCGGTTTATAGAATTCCGAATAATAATTTTCCATAGGTTGGGAATGGCCAAGCTTCATTTGATGTTACGACTTCTAATTCGTCACATGGTTTTCTTAAGGCCGCCATATCTTGGATAATGAAGTCTCTTACATAGAAGGCTGATTTTTCAAAATCATCGATTGAATGTAGTTTTTTAACATCTTTTTCTAATGTGATCAAAGCTTGATAAGCTTCGGTTAAATATTCACTGACCTTTTTAGCTGTTTCAAGTTCATATGTTAAGTCGATGCCAATGGCTTTTTTGTTTGCGATGGTATCTGTCAATTCTTTAGAGAACTTACTTGCGGCTGGTAAGATGTCTTTTTTGGCGATGTCTAACATAGTCAAAGCTTCAATGTTGATTTGTTTTACATATTCATCCATCAAGATTTCATATCTTGATTCCACTTCTTCTTTTGATAAAACTCTTTGTCTTTCAAATAAGGCGATGTTTTCTTCTGTCTTGAAGTAAGGAAGTGCATCTGGAGTGGTTTTTAAGTTTAATAAGCCTCTAGACTCAGCTTCTTCAATCCAAGAATCATCATATCCATTACCATTAAAAATAATACGTTTGTGGTTTTTGATTGTATCTTTGATCAATGCGTGTAATGTTGTTTCAAAATCATCACTTGATTCTAGAATATTCGCAAATTTTTCAAGTTCGTCGGCAATAACAGCATTTAATACGATGTTGCATCCGGCAATACTTGAGTTAGATCCTGGCATTCTGAATTCGAATTTGTTTCCTGTAAATGCGAATGGAGAAGTACGGTTACGGTCTGTTGAATCTTTAGGGAATTTTGGAAGAACGGTTGCACCAATCTTCATTAATTCTTTTTCTTTTCCATCATATGGTTTATCTTCTTCGATAGCCTTTAATACTGCTGTTAATTCATCACCTAAGAAAATAGAAATGATTGCTGGTGGAGCTTCGTTAGCACCTAGTCTATGGTCGTTTCCAGCAGTGGCTACACTTAATCGCAATAAGTCTTGGTGTTCATCTACAGCTTTAATGATAGCGGCAAGGAATACTAAGAATTGTGCATTTTCATGTGGTGTATCGCCTGGTTCTAATAAGTTTAATCCTGTGTCTGTAGATAATGACCAGTTATTGTGTTTACCACTTCCGTTGATTCCTTCAAATGGTTTTTCATGCAGTAGAGCAACCAATCCATGTTTCTTTGCGACTCTTTGAATCAACTCCATTGTCAATTGGTTGTGGTCAGTTGCGATATTTGTTGTTGTAAAGATCGGAGCCAATTCATGTTGAGCAGGAGCTACTTCGTTGTGTTCTGTTTTAACTAAGATACCCAATTTCCATAATTCTTTATTTAAGTCGGTCATGAATTCTTGAACACGAGTCTTAATGGTTCCAAAATAATGATCTTCTAATTCTTGTCCTTTAGGACATGGAGCACCATATAGTGTACGTCCTGTATAGATCAAGTCTTTTCTTTGTTCATAATATTTTTGATCAATCAAGAAGTATTCTTGTTCAGGTCCTACTGTTGTTTTAATGGTTTGAACATCGTTATTGCCAAATAGTTTTACAATACGTAAAGCTTGTTTATTAATAGCTTGCATACTTCTAAGTAATGGTGTCTTTTTGTCTAGGGCATGTCCTGAGTAAGAACAGAATGCGGTAGGAATACAAAGTACTCCGTTTTTAATGAAGGCATAGCTTGTTGGATCCCATGCTGTATAGCCTCTAGCTTCAAATGTTGCTCTTAATCCTCCGTTAGGAAAACTTGAAGCGTCAGGTTCACCTTTGATTAATTCTTTACCACTAAATTCCATGATGACTTTGCCATCTTTATCTGGGTTGATAAAGCCATCGTGTTTTTCTGCAGTCACACCAGTCATTGGTTGGAACCAGTGTGTATAGTGTGTAGCCCCTTGTTCGATGGCCCATTCTTTCATAGCGTGGGCTACGGCATTGGCAATTTTGATATTTAATTGCTTACCATCACGAATGGTTTTTTCTAATTCGCGATATGTATCTTTTGCGAGTTTTTCTCGCATGACAGATTCATCAAAAACTTTACTTCCAAAAATTTCTTCTACGATTGATTTCATAAATGGCTCTCCTTTACATAAAAAAAGGGCAAGGACACTAAAAACACTAGGTTTTACCTATGTTTTCTTTGGCGTCCTTGCCATGTATGCAACTAATTATATTCGAATATTTGAAGTTGTCAACAGGAAATTGTAAAGAAATGTAAAAAATATTGAAAATAAAATGAAAATAGTGTATTAATTAATCGAGGTGAAAATTATGACTTATGAAGACGTATTGAATTTTTGTGAGGAACAAGACGTACGATTTATTCGTCTTTCTTATTTTGATATTTATGGAATGCAGAAAAATGTTTCCGTTTTACCAACGGAATTGAAAAGGGCTTTTGTGGAAGGGATTAGCTTTGATGCGAGTGCCGTTGATGGGTTTTTAGATGAGGTACATAGTGATTTGTTTTTATATCCAGATCCAAATACGATGACAATTCTTCCATGGCGTAGCATGGATGGTAGTGTGATTCGTATGTATTGTGATATCAAGTATCCGGATGGAACTTTTTTTGAAAGGGATGCTAGATATATTTTAAAAAAGGCTGTAAAAAAAGCGAAGGAACAGGGAATCACAATCAATTTTGGTTCGGAATTTGAATTTTATTTATTTAAACAAGATGAAAATGGAAATAATACATATATTCCATTAGATCAAGGCGGGTATATGGATATTGCTCCTTTAGATAAGGGTGAAAATATTCGTCGTGAGATTTGTTTGACATTATCTGAGATGGGTATTGATCCTGAGGTTTCTCATCATGAGATGGGGCCTGGTCAAAATGAAATTGATTTTCGTTATTCAACGGCTTTACAAGCAGCCGATAATGCGGCTACTTTTAAGTGGGTCGTAGAAGCATTAGCGAATATTCAAGGTTTGGTTGCGGACTTTTCACCAAAACCCATTGAAGATGCCCCTGGTAATGGAATGCATATTAATATGAGTATTCAGGATCATGAAGAATTGATGATGCCTTTTATGGCGGGAATTTTAAATCGCATTGAGGATATGACTTTGTTTTTGAATCGTTCAAAGCATTCTTATGAGCGTTTGGGAAAAGACAAAGCACCAAAATATGTTACGTGGTCGTATCAGAATCGAAATCAATTGATTCGTATTCCGGCAACGCATTCTACAAATCGTATGGAATTAAGAAGTCCGGATTGTAGTTGTAACATTTATCTTGCGTATGCATTATTGATTTATGCTGGTTTAGAGGGTATTGAAAATAAGATGGTACCAGATCCTTGTACGGATGTGGCAAGTAATGATGCTACAAAGCTTGCTCAAAGTTTAGATGAAGCAAAGTCAAAGGCGAAGAATTCGACTTGGCTAAAAGAAGTGTTAGGGAAAGATATTGTGGATATTTATGTTGGGTAAGTATGTATGGAGGCAAGTAAAGTATTAGTAATTGGAAATGAGAATTTCTTAGCTTTATTAAAAAATACGGCCAATTATCAATATGTGCTTTCAAAAACATATAATGATGCCTTAAGTAAGTTAAGGAATACTCAGTTTGATGTTGTGGTAATTTTGTATTCGCAAACAATTAGTGGTCTTTTGAATTTTGCGAAGAGTTTAAACACCTCTGTTCTATTAGTGTGTAAACTTGAAATTTATGATCAAGTTTTATATCAGTGTAAAGATAGTGGTATAATAGTCTTGTCGTATCCCATTAAGAAACAAGTTTTGTATGAAGCTTTCCAAATGATGAAGAGTTTAAAATCGAAGATTGCGATGTATGAAAAGAAGATCAATAAGCTTGAACAGAAATATTTAGAGCTTAAGATGGTGGATCATTGTAAGTTGGTATTGATTTCAAATTATCATTGGAGTGAAGAAAAGGCGCATCACTATATTGAAAAGATAGCGATGGAGCAGCATAAAGCGAAGTTTCTTGTGGCAAAAGAATTATTAGAGGAGTTTTCAGAATGAAAAAGATTCAAAAGACCAATGCGATGCGTTTTTTAGATCAGCATAAAGTGGAATACAAAGCGCATACGTATGAACATAAGGAAAATGATCCGGTGGATGGTATTCATGTTGCGAATATGTTAAATCAGCCTGTTGAAAAGGTATATAAGACATTGGTTACACAAGCTAACACAAAGGAATACTTAGTCTATATGATTCCGGTTGAAAAGGAATTGGATCTAAAGAAGTGTGCCAAAGTAGCAGGTGTTAAATCTTGTGAAATGATTCATGTAAAGGATATTAATAAGATCACGGGATATATTCGTGGTGGTTGTTCTCCTTTAGGAATGAAAAAGCAGTTTCGTACCTTTATGTATGAGGATGCATTAAATAAGGATAAAATCTATTTTAGTGCCGGTAAGATTGGCATGCAGATTGAGATGGATCCAAAAGATTTGGTGGATTTAATTCAAGTGCAAGCTGTAGATATCATAAAGGAGTAATATAGTATGTGGGCAAGTGAGAGTGTATTTTATCAAATCTATCCTTTTGGAGCTTGTGGAGCGCCATTTGAGAATGATCATGTTCTAGTAAATAGAATTCATAAGTTAGAGGAATTTATTCCGCATTTAAAGAAATTAAAAATAGACTGTATCATGTTAAATCCAATTTTTGAAAGTCGTACGCATGGCTATGATACAACGGATTTTAAAACGTTGGATACTCGATTGGGTACAAATAAAGACTTAAAAGAAGTCATAGAAAAATTCCACAACAACAACATTAAAATTATATTAGATGCCGTATTTAACCATGTGGGTCGTGATTTCTTTGCGTTTCAAGATGTATTAGAAAAGAAGTGGGATTCATCTTATAAGGATTGGTTCTATATTGATTTTAATGGAAACAATCACTACAATGATGGATTCTGGTATCAGGATTGGGAAGGCAATGATATCTTGGTGAAGTTAAATCTTCAAAATCAAGAGGTCGTAAATTATATTCTAAGCGTAGTGGATTTTTGGCAAGAAGAATTTAAAATTGATGGTTTAAGATTAGATGTCGCATATTGTCTAGATAAAAACTTCCTTCAAACATTACATAATCATGTAGATAGAGACTTTTTTCTTTTAGGAGAAACACTACATGGAGACTACAATCAGTGGATGAATGAGACTATGTTGGATTCTGTCACAAATTATGAGTGTTATAAGGGGTTGTATTCAAGTTTTAATTCGGCTAACTTCTATGAAATTCTATATTCATTGAATCGTCAATTTGGCAAAGATCCATGGTGCTTATATACGGGAAAACATTTATTTAACTTTGTGGATAATCATGATGTTGAAAGGGTCGCATCTATTCTAGAGGATAAAAATCAATTGCCTTTAATTTATACGATGTTGTTTACTATGCCAGGTATTCCATGTATTTATTATGGTAGTGAATGGGGTATAGAAGGTAAAAAGAATTGGAATGATACCCAGCTTAGACCAGAAATCAAAGTTTTTGAGTGGAATGAATTAACGGATACCATTCAAAAGTTAATCAACCTAAAACATAATCATTCCGCTTTATCTTATGGAGACTATACACAGATTGGTATCACAAATACGGCTTGTATCTATCAAAGACAAGATGAAAAGGAATGTCTATGGATTTGTATGAATATGAAAAATGAAGCTCAAACATTAGGCTTTAATGGACAAGGTAACTTCATTGATATTGAAACAAATGAAGAGGTTCCTATTAATAATGCACTTGAGTTCAAGCCTTATGAAGTAAGAATATTAAAAAGATCGAGCGATTAAAGTCGCTCGATTTTGCATATGTGTTTTCTTGTTTTCTTGTCGTAAGTAATACCAACGAGTAATAAATTGTCTTTGTATTTTTCTAAAACAGAAGGATACTTTTTTTCTTTGATTTGTGTAATGGCTGTATTTACATCTTGATTCCATTTTAATTCAACCAACATGGCTGGCTTATCTGTTTTAGGGATGAAGGCTAGATCCGCAAATCCTTTGCCGGTTGGGAGTTCTCGAATCACAGTATAGTGATCTCTTGCGGCATAGAAGGCAAGATCAATTGTATAGCTTAGAGCATTTTCATCATTATATTGAATGTGGTTAGTTTCTAGATGGGCTTGTTCAATATAATCAGCTACTTTTGCTTCATTCATATTAAACGTAGCATCTAATAAGTTTCGTGAATTTTGAATGGCTTTAGTGGTCGCATTCCAATCTGAATTTTTAATGGATGTAAAGAATGAGTCCATGACTTCTTTATTTGGAATGTAGCATGTTTGATCTTTTTGATTGTATCCCAAATATCCTAAATGAATCAGTAATGTAAGAACATCATCTTTTGAACCAAATGTGGACATATCGTTTTCAAATGAAGATGTGTCAATATATACTTCTTTTCCTGCCATCATTTGAATAATATTGTCTTTTAGTCCATCAAAGTTTAAATCGATATATATTTTCAAAGCTTCAAAAGATTCTGTTTTAGTCCAATAGTTTGAAAAATCATGTTTTGAAATAGCTGCAACTACAGATCTTGGTGAAAAAGTTGAAATAGTGTCTGTCATATGGTATCCATCATACCAATCTTTCATTTTTTGATAATCTACATGGTGCTTTCGACATAAATTCGATACTTCTTCTTCGGTAAATCCCATGTAGTTTGCCAGTGGCTTTGATTGCGTCATAGATATTTCATCAAACATATTTAAGGCACTGTGAGTTCCGTATTTTTTGATTGGTAATATTCCTGTCATGTAACACATTTCAATATAATTCTTATCTTTTAAAAGGCTCCTTAAGAAATCTAAATATGTTTCTTGTGCAGTTTTGTTTTCTTTGAATTCTCTAAAGATACAATCCCATTCATCAATAATAAAGATAAATTTATTTTTTGTATACGCATAGACTTCATTGAATGCATCGATGATTTCGGTTTCAGTTATGACATCTTTAAATTCAAATTTCAAGTCTTTTAAAATCATTCGATTGATTTTCACAAGCATTTCATCAATTGAATTTGTGGTACTTAAAAAGTCTTGTATGTTTAAATGAATCACATTGTGCTTGTTTAAATGTTCAAGAAAAGAAGGACAGTGACTGATATTTAATGTATTAAACAAGTCTTTTGAATTTGTACCCTTTGAATAATAAGCTACCAACATATTCGCATCTGTACTTTTCCCAAATCGTCTTGGACGAGTTACACAAATACAATCATTAGAAGTATTTATAGCTTTATTTGTGTATTCAATCAATAATGATTTATCTACAAAGATAGGACTGTTACACAATCTTTCATAACGGTTATTATCTGGATTTAAATAAATGCCCACAGTTGCACCAACTTTCTTATACTATTCTAACATATCATATATGGTATAATGACTAAGACAAGAGGTATTTATGTATGGAAAATTGGATTCGAAATCAGGATTCATTTTATGTGACAAAAGAGAATCAGAAGATATATTTTAGTGATGATTTCATCAAGTCAGAATCAAGAGTGACAGGTTTAGGTAAGGGTATTTATAGTACTTATAAATATTTTGATACATATATCTGGAAAGAAGATAGTACGAACCATTATTATTTTGAGTGGATTCCAAAAGTGGATGAAAATATTAAAGAGGTTCATTTTCCAGATAGTTTTGTGTGTGAAGATAAGGATGGCTATTCGACAATTCCTTATATGCAAGGATTATTGATTCCCAATCGGTATGATTATGATTATAGTCATATTGCCTTTGATGGTCAGTTTACTAGTTGTGCTGCCTATATGCCTTGGCTTAGTCAAACGAATAATGGAAAAGGGTATATCGCAATCAATGAAACGCCTTGGGATTCTAAATATACAATTGATCATGATGATAGGGGGACAAGGCTTCAATTTGTGTGGTTAACAAGTCTAGGTAAGATGCGATATAAGCGTGTTGTCCGATATTCTTTTGAAAGTAATATGGATTATAATCGTGCTGCTAAGATTTATCGAGAGTATGTAAAAGAAACTGGTTTATTTAAGAGTTTAAAAGAGAAAGAAGTTAAACTTTCTAAAATATCAGAACTTCAACAATGTGCAGTTGTTCATACGGGTATTAAGGCACATACGGAAAAGGATTCTCGGTTTTATAATGGGCAAGAGGATGTGATTCATTCTTTTGATTCGGTAAAAGAGATGATTCAAAGTCTTCATAAATTAGGTTCAAACAAACTTTATCTTCATTTGGATGGTTGGGCAGATCCTGGCTACGATAATTGTCATCCGGATTATTTGCCGGCATGTATTGAAGCGGGTGGATGGACTGGTTTAAAGAATTTACAGGATAGTTTAAGTTCTCAAAATGATTTATTTGGCTTACATGATCAGTATCGTGATTATTACTATACGGCTAAAACACATGATGAAAATGAAGCGATTCAATTAGAGGATGGTAGTGTGTTTGAACATGCCAATTGGGCTGGAGGAAGACAAAACTATTTGTGTGCAAGTCTTGCACCAAAGTATGTAAAGCGTAACTACACTGAAATCTTAAAACATATTAATTTAGATTGTGTATACTTAGATGTATTTTCTTGTAATGAAATGGATGAGTGTTTTAATCCAGAACATTTGATGACAAGAAAAGAGTGTATGGAATATAGAAGGGCTTGTTTTCAATATATGATCTCAAAAGGAATCATTCCTTCAAGTGAGGAGTGTAGTGATTGGGCAATGCGCGAACTTGTATTTTCGCATTATGGTCCTTATGAGTTTATGATGAAAGATGAAAATGAGAAAAGAATGGGAATACCTGTACCTTTATTTAATCTTGTGTATCATGACTGTTTCATTTTGCCTTGGCCAATGGATCAAAAAAATGAAGACTACATGTTGTATGCGTTATTAAATGGTGGTATTCCATATGTCGTAAGAAATGCACCTTATGATAATGTGGATGGTAATTTTGGCTCAGATGGTTTGTCCATAGAAGATAAAATTACTAGAGCCAATATTGTTCTAGATTTTTATCAAAGAATTAAAAATGAAGAGATGGTAGAACATAAAATCATTAATGATCATATCCAACAATGTAAATACAGTAACAATGTTACAATTGAAATTAATACAAAGGAGAATACGTATAGAATTGTATGAAAAGATTAGGAATAATTTTTCTTTTATTATTAACAGCTTGTACAAAGGCACAACCTGAACTAAGAGAGACAAAAGAAGTTCAAACATCAATCCCATATTCAGATGAGGAATTGATTAAAAGCGCAAATAGTCAAATTGAGGATGAAGCATATTATGTGGATTCAATAACTCAACAATCGGATAGTGAAGTATGGTTTTCATTAAAGAATAAAGATTTAAACAAACAATATGTCTTTAAATATGAAGGTAATGAGTTAATTCCAGACAGATTAGTGGATAATGTAGATTAAATGTATTGACTCAATGTTTGAGATAACGTAAGCTTGATTTAGTGATCGTTCTGTAGAAACTTGCGAAGCCTACAGGCGGGGAAGAACCTGCGGGTCTCTTCCTCTTTTTTTATTGTGTAAATTGGTTAGATTTTATTAAAAAATAATTTTGTTTTATTGACTGAATCTTGTGAAATAAAATATACTATTAACAAATGGATATGGAGAAATAATATGTTTAAAAAAGGGAAAAGATTAGCTGCGTTATGCACAATCATTTTTGTGGTTTTATCTATGTGCATGCCTTGTTTGGCGGATGAGACGCAGAAGACGATTCGTGTGGGATCTTTTGAAGATACATTTAATTATGTGGATGAACATGGTGTAAGGCGAGGTTATGGCTATGAATTGATGCAGGCTTTGGCTGGGTATACGGGTTGGAAGTTTGAGTATGTAAAGTGTGATTGGTCAAACTGTTTTGATAAGCTTGAAAATGGTGAGATTGATATCATGGGTGATATTGCGTATACGGATGATCGGCTAAAGAAATGTTATTTTCTGAGGAACCCATGGGTGATGAGAAGTATGTTTTGTATGCGGATTTAACGAATACGGATATTTTGTCTTCGGATTTTAAGTCTTTGAATGGAAAGCGTATAGGTGTGGTTAAAGGTGCTAAGCCTGAATATATGCTTACAGAATGGGAGAATAAGCATGGTATTCATACTGAACATGTCAATGTGGGTAACAATGAGGATGTTAAAAAGAAATTGGCAAATGATGAGATTGATTGTTTTGTGTCTTTAGAAGAGTCGATTTGGTCTGAAAGAGGGATTTCTAGTGTAACTACAATTGGAAAGTCTGATATATATTTTGCAATCAATAAAGAGCGTAGTGTTATTAAACAAGAATTGGATTATGCGATGCGCCAGTTGGATAGTGATAGTCCTTTTTTCAAGGCGGATTTGTATAAGAAATATTTTACTTTGGATTATACGCAAATTTTAACAGGTGTTGAAAAGTCATGGTTAGAAGAGCATGGTGGTATTCGAATTGGATTTTTAGATAATGATCCTGTTGTGTTTTCAATGGACAAAAAGAGTGGAGAGATTCGTGGTACACTGTCTGAATATATTTCGTATGCCAGAGATTGTTTGGGAAATCATACTTTAAAATTTGATATACAGGCTTTTGATGATTATGACAAAATGATTGAGGCTTTACAGAATAAAGAGATTGATGTGATTTATTATGCGAGTCGAAATTCAAATGTTGCCGAAAAGAAGGGGTATGCACTTTCAAATACGGCTTGGACGTATAATTTGATTGCCGTTACAAATAAGGAAGATTTTAATGAGAACGATTCATATGTGGTAGCTGTACCGAAAAACAAGGTAGCTTTAAAACAACATATTGCGTATTATTATCCGCAATGGAAACTCGTGGATTGTGATTCGATTGAGGATGGAGCGAATATGGTTGTTGATGGTAAAGTGGATTGTTTTATCATGGGATCGAGTCAGGTGTTGAGTTTTGATGGTAAAAAGAATTTTAAAATTATTCCTTTGACAAAGACAATGGAGGCTTGTTTTGCGGTTAAAGATGGGCAGGCAACACTATTATCCATATTGAATAAGACGATAAAGGCTATGCCTTCGGATATGTTGACAAGTGCGATTGCGATGTATGATAGTACGGCTTATAAAACGACTTTTTATGGTTTTTTAAAAGATCATTTGGTTATTGTGCTTGTTCTAGGCTTTAGTATTATTATTGTAATTCTTCTACTTTTACAAAAGGCAAGACGAGCAGAGGCGAGTGCTAAGGATGCAAGCTTAGCTAAAACACAATTTCTTCATAATGTATCGCATGATATTCGTACGCCTATGAATGCGATTTTGGGCTATTCTGAACTTATGAAGAATGAGTTGAAGGATAATGATTTGCCTAAGGTTGTAGAGTATTTAAATAAGCTTCAAAAGGCGGGGAATATTCTTCTATCAATTATTAATAACGTTTTAGATATGGCTCGCATAGAAAGCGGTCATATGGAATTGGAAGAAAACTATGCGAATATTGAAGATATAAGACAAAGATTGTTTGAAATGTTTGAGGATGAGGCGAAGAAAAAGAATATTCATGTGAGGTACACTTTTAATGTGGAGCATAAACATGTCATGGCCGATGTAACTAAGGTTGAAGAAATTTTTGTGAATATTTTAAGTAATGCCCTTAAGTATACGCCTTCAAATGGTTCTGTTGAAGTGAGTGTGGATGAGCTTTCATGTGATGAGCCTGGATATATGATTGTTCGTACAAGTATTACGGATACAGGTATTGGTATGAGTAAGGAGTATTTGGATAAGATTTTTGAATCTTTTTCAAGAGAAAGAATGACATCCAGTAAAATTAGTGGTACCGGTCTTGGTATGGCCATTGTAAAGAAATATGTGGATCTTCTTGGTGGTACAATTGATGTGAAGAGTGTTCTTGGTAAGGGTAGTACGTTTGTTGTCACGTTGAAATATAAATTGGCGGATGAAAAATATTATTTGAATAAACAAGAAGAGAATTGTGAAGTTGATAATGCAATTTTTAATGGTAAACATATTCTTTTGGCTGAGGATAATGATTTAAATGCCGAGATTGCACAAACCATATTAGAGCGTGCAGGACTTTTTGTAGATCGTGTAAAGAATGGTATTGAGTGTGTGAATAAGGTCATAGAAAATCCGTGTGGTACATATGATGTCATTTTAATGGATATTCAAATGCCTAAAATGGATGGATATAAAGCTACGTGTGAAATTAGAAACTTACAAGACACGGCAAAAGCATGCATACCTATAGTGGCAATAACGGCCAATGCGTTTGAGGAAGATAAGAAAAAAGCATTTGATGTAAAAATGAATGATTATATAACGAAGCCAATTGACTTTCAAAAAATGGAAGAAGTGTTAAAACATGTTTTGAGTAAGAAGGATCCTCTTAGTTGAGGATTCTTTTATCTGATGTTATGTAAATGATTGATTTTGTGTTAGTTTAGATGTTAAAACCGTATCTAATTCAACGAAAATAATGCGATTTAGACAAGATAGGATCATTCGCAACAAAATGCTTGGAGTTAATAATGTTTTCACATTGAACATTTATAATAGAAATTGGCTACTGGATGTAGTAACGGTGAACCCTCTGAATAAAAAGGATGATAACTTGAGTTCTTAAAGATTCTGATTTTATAGGAGGACGTGTTGTATGTATATTTATCTGTACATTGATGTTGCCATGTATTTAATGGCTTTAGTTGAATTACTAAAAATCGCATTGATTATTATAGAAAAATGTAAAAGACACTAGTTCACCCGCTCCAAGGATCAAACTAGTGTCTTTCGACATTAAATAATTCAGAGGAACCACTGTATCCAGTAGTCTTTCTGCATGAATATTAAACAATTGATATATATAAAAGTCAAGACTAACCTTATCTAATCTACGAAAACAAGATATTTTAGATTAAATAGGAACTATTGTAATACAAAATATTTTCACATTGAACATTTATAATAGAAATTGGCTACTGGATGTAGTAACGGTGAACTCTCTGAATTAAAAGGATGATATCTTGAGTTCTTAAAGATTCCGATTTTGTACAAGGACGTGTTCTATGTATATTTATCTGTACATTGATGTTGCCATGACTATCTTGGCTTTAGTTGAATTACTAAGAATCACATTGATTATTATAGAAAAATGTAAAAGACACTAGTTCACCTTCCCCAAAGGATTAAACTAGTGTCTTTACATTAGATAAATTCAGAGGAACTACTATATCCAGTAGTCTTTCTGTATTTGTATTATAGTTGTTAAATTGATTTTATGCAAATTAATTGATTATGTTGGAATAATCATCTGGATGTACGGGCTGCTTTGACAAGCTTGCATACACCATCGCTTAATAGTTCGATATTTTCTTCATTGAAAATTATATCTCTAGAAGTATGTATTCGATCAAGATAATAGAACAAGCCTTTCTTGAGGGTGCGATTGTATAAAGACAACATTGAGGTTTTAAAAGAAAGTTCCCGATAATCTGGCATACTAGCTGCCAGATATGAGAACCCTAGAAATTCCAATGTATTTCAATAGGTACTTCCTTAGTTACAGGGTCTTTTTTGCCAACCAATACATAATCAATCAGCTTTTCAACCGTTTCCCTGTCTAAGTGTTCAAGATTTGTATATTGCTCGATTAACTGTCGTCTGTTGTCGCCAATCAGCATTTTTCTTTCAATAACATCAAGCTGTTTCTGCGTATCAATCATCAGTTTTTCGAGCCTTTCTTTTTGTGTTGAGAAGTCTTTGGATAAATCCAAGTAATCAAGTTCGGAAAGAATACCCTTTACCTTATCTAAATATAATTCTCGGATTCCTTTTGTATATTCCGCAATCTTTTTTTGATAAGCAGCAATCTCCGTTTCCAGAGCTTCTTTTTGACCTCGCAAGTCATTGTTGAATTGCACATTTTGTTCAAGCTCATCTTTGTCAAGATATTCTGCGGATAACTTATTAAGTTCATCAATCACAGCTTTTTCTAATTTGTCTACTGAAATGAAAGAACCTATACAAGCGTCCTTTGCTACATGGCGGTTAGAGCATTGTAAATAATGCTTACCATGATTCTTTGACGAACGCATTGTATAACCACAATTCATACAGCGAGCTTTTCTGGCAAATAAACCGATTGTGCCAACTGTGAAAGGTTTTGCCTTTTGAGCTACCAATGCTTGAACCCTATCCCATAACTCACGGTCAATAATCGGCTCATGTGTACCCTCAACTCTGTACCACTCGTCTTTGGGTCTGGGTTTGTTTTGCTTTGTCTTATAAGAAACGCTGCCATATTTCCCTTGAACCATATTCCCGATATAGATTTCATTCACCAACATATCTGATATGGCAAAATATTTCCATAGGGTACTGTTTTTCGTTTTAGGCTGCTTGTAACGCAAACCATGAAGTCGTTTGTATTCCGTAGGGTTTGGTATTCCTCTGTCATTCAGCATACGGGCAATGGCGGTCTTTCCATATCCCTGTGAAAACAGTGTAAAAACTTCTCTGACAACTTCCGCAGCTTCTTCATCAATAATCAAATGCCCTTTTACGTCAGGGTCTTTTTTGTAACCATACAGAGCAAAAGCACCGATATGGTGTCCGTTCTTTCTTCTGTCAGTGAGAACGCTTTTAATGTTCTCTGACATATCCTCCAAGTACCACTCATTCACCAGACCGTTAATCTGTCTTGATTTCTTATTTCCTTTATTAGCGGTATCTGCATTATCAACAATGCTGATGAAGCGAATACCCCAAATAGGAAAAAGACCGTGGATATATTTTTCCACTAATTCTAGTTCTCTGGTAAATCTGGATTGTGTCTTACAAAGGACAATATCAAATTTACGATTCTTTGCGTCCTCCAACAACCTGTTAAATTCTGGTCGTCGTCTGTCAGAACCAGTGTAATCATCATCACTGTATATGTTGTAGACTTCCCAACCATGCTCTAATGAGTATTGAAGTAACATTGACTTTTGATTCTGAATACTGTTACTGTCGTCTGTTTCTGATTGTTTGTTTCTATCTTCCTCTGATAAGCGGCAATAAATAGCAACTCTTGATTTTGATTCTATCATGCTTCGTTCTCCTTTTTGAGAAGACGAAACAAACTATCTCTACATAATGTTATTATAACATCTTGTAGGATAGTTTGTCTATCATCTGGCAGGAGTTGCCCTTCCTTTATTTTTTTCATATTGATTTATCAACTCTATCCATTTTAGAGTAAATGCTTTTGTAAACGCCGCTTTATCACAATTTTTAAAAACATTCTTGCAAACTACCTTTGCGTCATTTGCCATTGAACCACCTCACTACAATATATTTACAAAGTATGCAAAAATGCTTGTACATTATGAAAGAATTTGTCTATAAAGTAAGAAGTAATCAGATGGCTTTGGAAAGCTCCACTGGAATTTCACCATTCCCATTCTGATGGGTGAACCGCACCATGCGAGTGTATCATTATTCTGATATACGGGTCATGGCAGCAACTTTTCCAACAGTCGCTTACGGATCACTGGCGTGGTCGCTCGCTTCTTTATCCCTCCTTTTCATGGGTCATGGCGTTCCAGTCCGTCGGCTCACCGCATATCAAACGTATCTGATTACTTTATTCAATTTTCAAAGAACACTTGTAAAACGGAGCTGGAATGAGGTGGTATCACACTCCGTATATATTCGCTTATTTCACTCTGACTTCAAAACCTAGAATTGCTTTAATAAGGGCAGCTCTAATTCTGCCTTTCAGTTCCATATCGACCACAATATACATATTTCCGTGTTCATCATAGAACGGGCGTAAACTTGCTTTTGATATGTAAGCGTCATAGTGATTTAAAATTTTCTCTATTGCCACTTCGTCGCCATCAGCAGCTAAACTGATTGTGGAGAATAGAGGACACTTTTTTGTAGACTTCATCATGTTATAATTCCTCCTCGTACATATCTCTAATGAGCTTTAGTGAACACATTCTGTTTCTATAAACAGAGTTTCTGGAAATATCCAAAATCTCTGCGATTTCTGCGTCTGGTAATTCCAGAAAGTAGAACATCAACACAACATTGCGTCGTCTTTCACTTAATTTTTTGATTGCTTCACATAATTTCTCATCATAGACACGAACTTCTGTACCGAACACATCAAAGGAAGTAAATTCAAGCGAGTATTCGTCCGATACACCCAACTGGTTTAATTCCAGCTCTGGTATTTCACAGAAAGATATTTCATGCTTTGCACGTCTGGCAAGTTCTTTGTTGTAGTTCTTTACAGTTCTGCCAATCACCTTACGAGCCAGACAGTCAAATTGAAGTCTTATAGCGTTCTCAAATGAAGAAGGTTTCATAATCTCACCTCCTTTCAAGTTGAAGTTGCTAAAGCGAAAAGGCTTTTTACCTCTTTCCGCACTAACACTCAACACGGAGGGGTGATTTGTAACCCGAATCAGAAAAAAATCAAAAAATTTTTTAAAGTAGCAAAAAAGCACAAGAGCAATACTGACGTGCTGTTCTTGTGCCTTATAAATTGTTCCTGCTATGTGATGTGAAAAACCATATACAAGAGCGATATAATCCGCAAAAGTTAAACGGATTTTTTTAACAAGCTACCAATGGTCGAATGTTGTTGAATGTATAGGCATTCCATGCGGCTACCTCCTGAAGCCGCTAAAACAAAACCAACCAGTAGTTTGTCCACCGTTGGACAAAAATAAAACGGCGGCTGTATGAACCGTCGTTCTATCTAAAAGGACGTATAAAAGCATTACTGCTGACAACGGTTTTTTTTTACCGCCAAGCAGCATATATTGTTATTTACCTGTTCATAGGAACTGATAAACCTTGCAATACGTTTTACTGTACCTGTTACAAATTCTTTAGGAACAGTAAAATGTAGTGAGGTGATTAATTATGCGTAAAACAGAAGATAAATACGATTTCAGAGCCTTTGGTCTTGCCATCAAAGCGGCAAGGATGAAACAAGGTCTGACCCGTGAACAGGTGGGAGCAAAAATTGAAATTGACCCACGCTATCTGACGAATATTGAGAATAAAGGGCAGCACCCAAGTTTACAGGTGTTTTATGACCTTGTAACTCTACTTAATGTGTCTGTTGATGAAATTTTCCTGCCGACCAGTGACAAAGTAAAAAGCACTCGCCGCAGACAGTTGGAACAACAGCTTGATACTTTCGACGACAAAGATATGGTTGTCATGGAGAGCGTCGCTGCTGGTATCATCAAATCAAAGGAAGTGGGGGAAGATTAGTTCCTCCATTTTTATTTGCCTGCCAATCATACGGGATATGGTGATAGGTAATAAAAATGAGCCGATAATCTATGAGATATGAAATCCTCTGAATTATCGGCTCTGCATCTAAGTGTCTGGCTCTTTGATTACTGTTATTTTTAATTTGCTGGCATTAATTAGGTTTTCCTGTTTGCATTTTGGACAATACAGTGGAAAATTTATCAACTTAGTATCCGTTCTGATTTTTGTTCTTGTTTTATTCTTGCATATAGGACAGTATATCCATTTTGCTGTTCCCATTTGTTTCCTTTCTGATATACTATTTTAATGTAAATTCACATGCCAAATAATAAGTGTCATAATCCCAATCTTTAGGGGATTCGAAATAAGAAATACTTACTATTATTCTATAGTGCCCTGATGGGAGTTCGCCATAAACCGAGGAAATATCAAATGGTAAACTTAATCTTTCGGTGGGATTTATAACTGCATCATCTTCGTTATCTTTTGATGGGTCATAAAGTTGAGTTAATTGATACCATGTTTCTGATTGCTCCGCTTCAATTTCAAAATAGGCTTTAGAATAATGATACTCTTTGTTGGAGTTATTTTCTAAAAAAAATTTTGCGTTTTCTAAGTCAGAATACTCTTTTTCACTTGATGTAAGCTCAACATCTGATAAAGTATTAATTTTTTCCTCAGTTCCATAGGACGAAACCTCATAATTCTCTTTGAAATCCTGTGATGATATTATTTCTTCATCTGATGTTGAATTGCACCCGGACAAAATGCTTGTGACAGTTATTAAAATAATACAGATAATTTTTTTCATAATCGAAACCTCCTTTATAAGTGCTTAATGCAATTATATGGGGAAAATGTCTATTTTTCATCAACATATGCAATTTTTATACAAGCTGTAACACAGGCTCCCCCCTTATGATTATTTGAAATTTTTATTGTACCTCCATGCCTTTCACATAATATTTTACAAATGTTTAATCCCAGACCTAGATGTTCAGACGTAGTATCTTGCGATGGTTTATAAAATGGTAATGTTACACGTTCTATATCCGTACTTTTGAAACCACAGCCATCGTCAGAGACCGTAATCAATAAAAATTCCTCCTGTTTATTTACATCAATAGCTATCATCGACTTAGCATATCTAATGCTATTAGACAACAGGTTTTCATAAATTTGTATGATAATTTCAAGATTGATAAATAGAGTTTGCTGTTTATTACAATTTGTTTTAATCGTATATTCTATATCAGAACAGAGCATTTCCGTTGTATTTGATAAGGTTTTTAATAAGAAGTCAAAGTTTATGTTTTCTTTTTCGATTTCTATATCTTCTAAACGGTATAAGTTTGTCATAGCACTAACGTATTTTTCAAGCCGTTCCACATTGTTGCGTACTGTTGATAATTCGTCGAGTACCTCCTGTTGAGAAACTAATCCTTTGGGAATAAATGATAACAACATTGTGGTATGTCCTTTTAGTATTGTTAAAGGCGTGCGTAAATCATGTGAAAAAGCAGCATTTAATCTCCTTTGTTCAGTAAATTGCCGTATCATTTTTTGGTTGTTTTGATATAAACAATTTTTCATCTTCTCAAATGCAAGACACAGCCTCCCCATCTCGTCTTTATAAGGGTAAGGCAACGTAAAATCCAGTTCGTTGTTTTCGACTTTTCTGTATGCATTCGTCAGTAACTTTATGGGTCTTACTAATTTTCGGTTTACAAAGATAGTCACACAAAGAATCATGCTAATTGAAAGAGCAATAGGAATGGTGACAATATTAACCACACCTAGAGCAGAATCCACAATTCTATCATGTTTAGTAAACTTTGGTGAAACTTCAATGTAAGAAACATGATTAGGATAAATATATTCTTGTACTGGACGTTCCTTTTGATAGTCTACAACAAAATTACATACTTCCTTTTCACTTGCATTATATATTGTGTATTCTGTTTGGTCTTTGTTATATTTCGCTGTAAATGAACCATTTTCAGGTATATCATACCTTGTTGTCATGTCCTCATATTTATAGTTAAGGTTTATTCTGTAATCATCTACAAGAGTAATAGATATAACACCTATTACAATACCAATCACTAAGGAAATAAGAGCATAAAAAACAAACGAATTTTTAATACTCATGTTGTCAATATAATGCCTTGAATTTTTTCGCCTTACTTTTTCCATTTATATCCGCACCCCCAGACAGTTTCTATATAAGGATTGTCGCCTATAGAAAGGAATTTTGTTCTTATCCGGCGTATATGTTCTGTAATAACAGAATTGTCGCCAGAACCATCTAAGCCCCATACTTTTTCATAAATTGTCTCACGATCAAAAATAATCCCCTTGTTTTGTGAAAGAAATTCAATAATATCAAACTCTTTCTTCGTAAAATTTATTTCAGCATTTCTATAAAAAACAACTCGTGATGAATAATCAATTACTATATTATTATCGAACTGAACTATTGCGGACGAACCATGTCTTTTTTCTCTCCGCAAATGTGCAGCAACTCTGGCTTCTAATTCATCAACGGAGAAAGGCTTTACAACATAGTCGTCACCACCGACAGCAAATCCTTTGATTTTATCACAGTCCTCAATCCGAGCTGTTAAAAAAATAATAGGACAGGACACAAAATTCCTGATTTTTTCACAAATTGTAAAACCATTCATATCTGGCATATTTATATCTAATAAAATAATATCTGGATGTTTTGTGATTGCATTCAGTGCTTCTTTTCCGTTAATTGCTGTGTATACTACATAACCAATTTTGCAAAAATATTGATTTAGCATTGATACAATATCTCTTTCGTCGTCTACAATCAAAATGCTCTGTGCCATATCTCGTTCCTCCTTAGAAATATATCTTATCATTGAAAAAGCAATTTTTTATCAACTATGTCCACATACTACTGTTAAAAATTGATAGATTTTAGCTATTTTAATTATTATAATCTCTTAAACGAAATGTAACAACTATATTAATCAGCTTGCAAATCATACCGAAGCATGAAATGCAAGCTATATTTATTATCCTATAATCTTCCAGTTATAGCGGTTTTTTTATTAACCTCACAAGCAGTATTTTGTTTAGAAATGCAAATATGAACTCACAAACTCACATATACGTTTTTCAATACCTGTTGATTTGTGAACAGGAACTGTAAAATGTAGTGAGGTGATTACATATGCGTAAAAAAGAAGATAAGTACGATTTTAGAGCGTTTGGTCTGGCAATCAAACAAGCTCGGATAAAGCAGGGTCTGACCCGTGAGCAGGTGGGAGCTATGATTGAAATTGACCCACGCTATTTAACAAACATCGAGAACAAAGGACAGCACCCAAGTTTACAGGTGCTTTATGACCTTGTTCATTTACTTAATATATCTGCTGATGAATTTTTTTTACCTGCCTCTGATCTGGTAAAAAGCACCAGAAGACGGCAGTTAGAAGAGCAACTCGATACTATGTCCGAAAAAGACTTAATTATTATTGAAAGTGTTGCTGATGGAATTATTAAGTCAAAGGAAGTGGAGAAAAAATAAAATCTCCACTTTTTTGTTTCAAAAAATGAGCCGACAATCTATAAGTTACAATAACTTACAAATTATCGGCTCTGCGTCTTAG
>URHY01000013.1 GCA_900547815.1 uncultured Solobacterium sp. | reverse complement strand
AGACGTTGTATGAGTGTTGATTTTAGCTTTATATCCTAATTTATTAAATGTGTCTTTTTCTGAAATAAGTTTAAATAGAGTTATTTTAACTATAAATTTTTTGAATAATATTTTAATGAATGTTATAATACGTATTATGAAAAATACGAAAAAAAGGAAAGTAAAAATAGGAAATTTAATTATTGTTGTTGTGGGTGTTTGTTTGGTTGTCGGCATTATTATTATGATGATAATTTCTAAGTTTACAAAGACAGAAACAAATGAGCCGCATGAATATATTGCGACTGTAATGATTGATGCTGGGCATGGTGGATACGATGGTGGAACGATTGCGGTGGATGGTACTGCTGAAAAAGATTTAACGTTAGCTTATGCTTTAGAAACAGGTAAACAACTTGAAGAACTGAATCCAGATATTAAAGTTGTTTATACACGTACTAGTGATAAGGTTTCGTGGCCAGAAGATGAGGCAAAGGATTTAAGAGCAAGAGTTAAGATGGCTAAAGAAAAGAAAGCTGATTATTACTTCTCTTACCATATTAATTCAAATCAAGATCCTAGTTGTTCTGGTTATGTTTCTTATATTCGTGAAGATGATAAAGAAGGAAAGAAGATTACGGATTATATGTCAAAAAATTTATCTAGTTTAGAATGGCCGTATGATCGTGGTACATTAACGACAGAATCATCTCCTTTGCATGTGGTGGATTCACAAAAAATACCATCTATTTTATTTGAGGTTGGTTTTGGTACAAATCCAAAAGAAATCAAGAAGATTGAGAATAAAAAAATTCAAAAGAAGATTTCGAAGGCTGTCGCGAAAGCTCTCAACAAACATATTACAAAAATGAATGAAAAATCAGAAGATGATGAAAATAAATAAGTGTTGACTGGAGGTATAGTTACCTCCTTTTCATTTGGGCATATCCGTTTATGGATGTCTAAGAAAGGTACACAATAGGCAAGGGTGGTGATAATATGAAGTGTTTAATGGATGCATCCATTGTATATGGAGTACTTGATTTAATTGGTGGTGTGTTTTATCGTGAATTTACAAAATTGAATGGTTTTACTGATTTTACAACATTGACGGTTTTTCATACACATTATTTGATGTTGGGAATGGTGTTTTTCTTGTTGTTGGTTCTTGTCGAAAAGAATTTTAATTTTGTAGCTACTAAAGTAAATTAATATTTGTTGCTTTATCATATTGTATTGAATTTAACTGTAGTTATGTTTGTTGTCTGTGGTGTAGTATAAGTTCTTAGTTTAGATGTTTCAAGTGCAGTTCTTTCTGGAATTGCAGGAATTGGACACTTAATTTTAGGGATTTCGTTAATAATGATTTTGATTTCTATTAAAAATGCAATTAAAAATATGGCGTATTGATTTTTGACATTATCACATAATTTGTAAATTATGCTTTATGTAAAGTGAATAAAATGACTTTTATTCACTTTTTTTGTGCTTGGCTTTTTGTGTCATTATATTTCATGTGTTATAATTTTTTGGTAGGGCATATTTGCGTTACGATATAGAAAAGGAGTCAAGCATGATTTCAGTATGTATGGCCACATATAATGGCGAGAAATATATTAAAGATCAGTTGGACTCTATTTTAAAGCAGATTCAAAGTAGTGATGAAGTAATCATTTCAGATGATGGTTCCCAAGATTCTACAAGATATATTATTGAAGAATTTCAAAAACAATATAAAAATGTTTATTTGGTGGATGGTCCAAAACGTGGGGTTCAAAAAAATTTTGAGAATGCTCTTAAACACGCCAAGGGAGATATCCTTTTTTTGAGTGATCAAGATGATATTTGGATGGATGGCAAAGTGAAGAGAGTATTAAAAGAATTTGAAGATTCAAAGACTTTGTGTGTAGTTCATGATGCTCAAATCGTGGATGGAAATATGAATAGAGTAAAGGATTCTTTTTTTGAACTAAAAAACGGAAAGCCAGGCCTTTTACATAATTTATATAAGAATGCATTTATTGGATGTTGTATGGCATTTCGTAAAAGTGTATTTGAAAAAAGTTATCCATTTCCAGATCATATAGAGATGCATGACTGGTGGATTGGTCTGGTTGCAGAATGCATGGGACATACTGTATTTATTTATGAACCATATTTGAAATATCGTAGACATGGAGAAAATACTTCTTCTTTACATCATCATCCGTTAAAGAAAATGATTTCAAATCGCTTGTATTTTATTTGGCAATTGTTGGTTAGATGGAAGCAGGTGGGTTGGCATGCTTAAAATAGGTTCTTGTACAGTATTATATAATCCGGATAACATTGTGATTTCAAATGTTTCAACATATTCAGAATGGGTTGATGTTTGTGTTGTTGTGGATAATTCGGACAATAAGAATGAAATATCAAAATATTTTGAGAATAATTCTTCTTATATCTATATTGATATGCATGGCAATCAAGGTATTGCAGCTGCATTGAATGCAGGAATTGAATATTTACATTCAATTGGTATGGATATGGCTTTGACTATGGATCAGGATAGTTTATTTCCAAGTCAAGATTATCAAAATATATATAATTTGATTGAAAAATATAAGGATGAATATTCTTTGATTGGTTTGGATATTAATAAAGTAGATAAGAATAAAGAAATAGTTTCAGTACCTTATTGGATTACATCCGGTAATTTTGTGAATATCGCAGATTTTTATAGGGCTGGAAGGCTGAATGAAGCTTTATTCATTGATTATGTAGATTTTGATTTGGGATATCGATTTAAAAAAGCAAATTTAAAAATGGGTTATTTAAGTGGTTATTGTCTTACACATACCATTGGAAATCCAATCGAGATTCATTTATTTGGCAAAACATTTTATGCGTTAAATCATTCACCAATTCGATATTACTATCGATATCGCAATGCATATTATTTGTATCATGTTGAGGATAAAGAATTCTTTAAAAAAGAGTATCATCGTGAGATGTTGGCGAGTTTGATCAAAATGTTTCTTTTTGAAAAGAATCGAAAAGAAAAGCTTCGAATGATAAAAAAAGGTATTTTGGATGCTAAGCATCATCGCTTAGGTAAGCTGAATGGCTAACTTTTTTTGTCTCGAAGATGTAATTATGTTATACTTTTGTGCGTAGGAAAAATCCTACAATGAGATATGTATGGGTTATTAAGTCATTAAGACTATTAAATAGTATGGTTTTAAACTGGGGATAGTTAAAGGCCTAAACAAACTTTAAACAAGGGAGTCAACAATGTTAGTCACAATCATAAGTGCGGTTCATTCTTTACGTACAGAATGGATAGAGAAATATTTTACTTCTAAGGGGTATGAAGTTAAAAATATGACTTTAGATATGAATTCTGTGCACTCTTTATTTGGGAAAATTGAGTTATCGAAATCAATAAGAAAAACTTTATTAAGTATGAATCCAGATATTATATATTGTGAAGCATTGTTTGACTTTTTGATGAAAGAATTAATTGTATTAAAAAAGAAAAATAATAATACAAAATTGATATTTGATGTATACCAAAATATGGGTACATGCTATTCAAAATATTTAAACCAGGCGGATGTTTTACTTTGCGATAATGAAATGTATAGGGGGTACATTCATGGTGCAACGCTTCTATATCCAACAAATGGTCAAGAGTGTATTTTAACAGTTCCTGAGATAAAAGAGAATGAATTGTCTTTTTGTTTAAATGGAAATAAAAATATAGATGCCAATCTAATCACTTCATTTTTAAAGGAGTGTTCCATATCAAAAAAGTGTACGCTTCATGTATATGGAAATTGGAGGCAAAAAGAGAGTTTTATTCAAAATGTATTAAGTGTAGGAGTGAGTGTTATTGATTATAAAAAGCTTGATAGTCAAGCTTCAAGACAAGAAGTCTTTGATCAATGTCATTATGGATTGAATATAATGGTCTTTGAAGGTGTGAATTTAGAATCCTTGGACTATATGTGTGGGCAAATTCCAATTATCAATTCTGTAAATGGAGATCTTAACCATTTTTGTGAATTATGGGATGTAGGAAAGAATATAGATACTCAAAATTATAAGATAGTTGCTTCAAAGATTTGTGCTGAGAATTTAACTGCACAATTGAAACAAAGAGAGCATATGCGTAATTTATATAATACGTATTTTACAAAAAAGAAATTTTTTGAAACGCTAGATAAAATAGGAGGAAAATTATGAGTCGTCAAGAAGGAAAAAAATCTATAGTTTTTATCATATTTGCAGTTTTATTATCCATTGTTTTAGTTGTTTTTACAGGAGCTTTGATTTATCAGCTTTATAAACTACAGGTACTTCCAGACAACATTTTAGTTCCAGTTATTCTTGCGATTGTTTTATTTGGATTGATTTTATTGTTGCTGCTAAATTTCTGCACACATGGTATTGTAAGTAAAATCATTTATTCTTTTTTAGTAATTGCGATTTGTGTTGTATATGGATTTGGAAACTTCTATTTGTATTCAACGAAACAAACACTAACAAAAGTAACGGATCAATCAAATAAAGCTAAGAATACAGTGTCTGTAGTCGCTTTAAGCTCAAGTAAGTTGGAAGATGTAAAGAGTTTGGATGGTTCAAAATTGGGTGTTTTAAATAACATTGGGAAAGAATCTACAAAAAAATCATTAAAAGACATTGATAAAAATAAAGTTACTTATACAAAAGAAACATATGATAATGTTCCTAGTTTGGTAAAAGCTTTATATGATGGAAGCGTAGATGCGATCGTATTAAATGAGGCGTATCGATCAAATGTATGTGATATTGAAGAATATACAAATTTCAACAATGAAACAAAAGTTATTCATCAAACTGTATATTATACAAAAGAAAACAGTTCTCCATTAGCTGTATCGGATATTACTTCTAAACCATTTAATATTTTAATAAGTGGAAACGATTCATTTGGAGCTTTAGACGAAAATTCAAGATCTGACGTAGATATGTTGATCACAATCAATCCAGTAACTTCAACAATTTTACTAACAAGTATTCCTCGTGATTCTTTTGTGAAAGAAGTATGTGATGATTATGCATGTAACTATGGCGTAACAGATAAATTAACTCACACAGGTATTTATGGTGTAGATACGACAAAGAATACCATTGAAAATTTATTAGACATTGAAATCAACTATGTATATCGTGTGAATTTTACAAGTATGATCAACATCGTTGATGCTTTAGGTGGTGTGGATGTAACAGTAGATCCTGGCATGGCAGTTTCTAAATTCTATACAAACAGTAATCTAGAAGGTGTTCATGAAGGGGAAAATCACTTGGATGGAAAACGTGCTCTAGCTTATTCTCGTGAAAGAAAAGCATATTTAGATGGTGATGTGCAGCGTGCTCGTAACCAGCAACAAGTATTGCAGGCTATGTTTAAAAAGGCAACTTCACCAGAAATCATTAAAAACTATGCAAATTTGTTGAATGCTTTGATTGGTGCTTTTGATACAAATATGACAACAGAAGAAATTACTTCATTTATCAAATATCAGATTCAGGCAAAACCAAATTGGAAGTTTGAACAATTCGTATTAAAAGGTGTAAATGATATGCAAGTAAGTCCAGAGCTTGGTTCTGAAGTGAGTGTTTTGATCTTATATGATTCTTATGTAAGTGTTGCACATGACAAAATTCAGGCTGTATTAAATGGTAAATCAAGTGATACAGTGCAAGCAGAAGAAGATACTCCGGCTGGAACTTTATCACAAGAAGAAATTGAAGCTCAAATTCAATATGGTTTAATGACAGAATCTCCGGTTAATGAAGAAGGTTCAGATCTTTATTATGGAGGTAACTAGATCCTCTTAATGGAGATAGTCGAAACGAAAAGATAAGGGGAAGCGTAGCTTCCCCTATAGTGTTATGAAAGAAGTCTAAGGGTGTGTGTTATGAAATTATTTCTTAAATTTATTTTATTATCGGCTATGGCAATCAGTTTTACAGGTTGCCAAAAAAATAACGATATATCAATCTACCAATTGTCAAACCAATCGTATTCACAAATGATGTCTTATATTATTGAAGACGAAGGTACAACAATTGTAGTAGACGGTGGTACGGCCGAAGATGAAGAAAATTTGATTCAGACAATTAAAAAAGTTAGTAAAGATCGTAAAGTAGAAGCTTGGTTTCTAACACATTATCATAAAGACCACACAGGAGCTTTGGCTAAATATCCACAAAGTGGTTCAAATGAAATCAAAGTTGATAAAATATATTATAATTTTCCTGAAGAATCTTGGGTCGAAAGTTATGAACCAAATCGATATGATGATGTTGTGGCAATTGATGAAGGATTAAAAAAATTTAAAAATAAGGAAATTGTTTCTTTGAATCAAAAAATCAATGTGATAAACGATAAAATCCATGTATTAAGAACATATAATCCAGAAATCACAAACAATGCTGGAAATAATTCTTCGAGCGTATATAAAATGGATGTACAAGGAAATAAAATTTTATTTCTAGGTGATTTAGGTGTTGAAGGTGGCGAAGAGCTTTTAAGCTTAAACAAAGAAGCAATCAAAAATATGGACTATGTTCAGATGGCACATCATGGACAAGCTGGAGTCGATGAAGATGTTTACCAAGTGATTGATCCTAAATACTGCATGTGGCCAACACCAGATTGGTTATGGGATTATAAGGGTGAAACCTATAAAACAGAACAAACTAAAAAATGGATTAAAGCTTTACATGTAAAAAAGAATTATGTGGCAGATAAAGGAACAATTCGTATTGAATTAAAGAAAAAAGAAGATTAGATTGTGAGGAAAAAATATGGATTTTTTGAGAAGTATTAAAAAGAACAAAGAGTTAATATGGTTTTTGGCAAAGGATGATATTAAAAAAAGATATGCAGGGTCTTCTTTAGGTATTATATGGGCTTTTGCACAACCATTAGTAACTATTATTATTTATTGGTTTGTATTCCAGATTGGTTTACGTTCAGTTGCACCAGGACAATATACAAATATGCCATTTTTGGTTTGGATTATGTGTGGTTTGATTCCGTGGTTCTTTTTCAGTGATGGTATCAACAGTGTGACATCTGTATTTCTTGAATATAGTTATTTAGTAAAGAAAGTTGTGTTTGATATTAAGATCCTACCTGTAATTAAAATCATTTCAGCTACTTTTGTGCATGTTTTCTTCATATTTTTGATTTTTATTGTGATGGCACTATTTGGATATTTACCTAGTATTGCCTATATTCAAGCGTTTTACTACTCATTCTGCATGATTTGTTTGATTTTAGCTATTGGATATTTCACTTCAAGTTTATCTGTATTCTTTAGAGATTTACCTCAATTTGTACAGGTTTGTCTATCTGCAGGTATGTGGCTAACTCCAATTATGTGGGCATTTGACATGCTTAAAGGATATTGGTTTTCATTTATTTTTAAATTAAATCCAATGTTTTATATTGTAGAAGGATATCGTAGTGCAATTTTAGGCCACCAATGGTTCTTTTCAAATTGGAAACTTACTATTTATTTCTGGTGCGTTGTTATTTTACTAACTTTAATTGGGCGTAATGTATTTAAAAAGATGAAACCTCATTTTGCGGATGTATTATAGGAGAGATTAAAATATGGATACTGTTATTGAAATTAAAAATATTTCCAAAATCTATAATTTATATAATAAGCCAAGCGATCGATTAAAAGAGGCTTTGTTTTCACGTAAATCTAGACATACTGAATTTGCCGCATTGAACGATGTTTCTTTCAATGTCAATAAAGGAGAAATCCTGGGAATAATAGGTAAAAATGGTAGTGGAAAATCAACAATATTAAAAATCATCACAAATGTGTTGACTCCAACATCAGGAGAATGCATTGTCAAAGGTAAGATTGCGGCTTTGCTTGAATTAGGTGCAGGCTTCAATATGGAGTATACGGGTATTGAAAATATTTATTTAAATGGGCAAATGATTGGTTTTTCAAAAGAAGAGATGGATAAAAAAATACAAGACATCATTGATTTTGCCGATATTGGTGAACACATTTACCAACCCGTGAAAACATATTCAAGCGGTATGTTTGCACGTTTAGCTTTTTCAGTCGCAATCAGTGTGGATCCAGACATCCTAATCGTAGATGAAGCATTATCAGTAGGAGATGTTTTCTTCCAAAATAAATGTTATCGTCGCTTTGAAGAATTTAGAGAACGTGGCAAAACTATTTTATTTGTAACTCACGATATGGGAAGTGTGATTCGTTATTGTAACCGTTGCGTCTTATTAAATGCTGGTAAAAAAGTTGCAGAAGGTAATCCGCAAGAAATGGTTGATCTATATAAACGTATTATGGTAGGCCAATGGAATGAAAATGAAGAAAAAGAAGCAGATTCTTCATCAACTGTTAAGGCTTCAAATGTAAAAAAAGATCAGTTATGGAAAGAACAAATCAGTACCAATCCAGATATGGAAGTGTATGGAGATGGAAGGGCCGATATTATCGATTTTGGAATCTTCTCTGATACAGGAGACATTGGAAATAATGTCTATAAAGGAGATTATTATTCTGTAAAAATGAAGGTTCGCATCAATGAAGATAATTTGAATCCGATTTTTGCATTTAAATTAAGAGACGTAAAAGGAACAGAGTTAACAGGTACAAATACGATGCTAGAAGATATTGATACTTCACAATGTGAAAAAGGGGATATTGTTACTATTACGTTTAGGCAAAAACAATATCTACAACCAGGACAATATTTAGTCTCATTAGGATGTACTGCATTTGAAGGCGATCAATTTGTCGTATATTCACGCAATTATAATTGTTGTGTTTTAGGCGTTGTAGCACAAAAAGGTACTATTGGTATATTTGATAGTGAGTCTGAAGTGAGTGTTTCTATAGCATAGTATAAATATGCTATAATATGTATATATTTTAAAAAAAGGTGAAATTATGGATGTAAGTATAGTAATACCAACAAAAAATGGTGGTACTTTATTTGATAAAGTACTAACAATGATTGATAGACAAGAAACAGAATATGAGTATGAAGTAATATGTGTGGATTCAGGTTCTACAGATAATACAGTAGACATTATTAAAGCACATCATTGTGTTTTAAAACAAATTGATAAATCTGAATTTGGACATGGTAAAACTAGAAATCTAGGAGCAAGTCTAGGAACTGGAGAGTACATTATATTTATTACGCAAGATGCTCTTCCTTATGATACGCATTGGATTCAAAATTTTATTGATGGCATGAAATCAGATCCAGAAATTGTTGGTGGCTTTGGTAAACATTATCCGTATCCAGATTGTAATATATTTGATAAAAGAGATCTTACACTATTATTTCAAGGGTATGGTACAACAAATACAATCTATCAATTAGAAGATAAGGAACGTTATAAAAATGAAGAGGGATATCGACATTTATTAGCTTTCTATTCCGATAATAACTCATGTATGCCTAGAAAAATCTGGGAAAAATATCCTTATGATGATGTTAACTTTGCAGAAGATCAAATATGGGCTAAGAAAATGATTGAGTTAGGATACAAAAAGTTATATTGTCCATATGCAGCCGTATATCATTCTCATAATTATGAGTTGGAAACATACAAACAAAGATTTTATGATGAATATAAAGGTATATATACAATTCATCAGTACGTCATGGTAAAAGATATACCACATTTACTTGTTGGTTATTATAGATTTGTTAAAAATAATTTGAACTATGTAAAATCATTGGACATGGACCCATCTGAAAAGAAAAAATGGCGTAAATATGCTATAAAAAGAGATTGGTATCGTTTTTATGCATCATATATGGCGGGTAAATATTACCGCAGTTCAAAAGCAAAACAAGAGGAAATGGACCGTAAATTTTCTCAACAGTTAAGACAAATCAGTCAATAGAGGTGTAAACATGGAAGCAAGAAAAATAATTAACTCACTACAAAAACGAGGCTTGAGAGGATCCATTCAAAGATTTCATCAAGGTCCTCAAAAAGTAGGGCTTATTGATTTTTGGAGTTTTATTACAGATCGTGAAGAAACGCCATTCAATTTAGAAGATTTTAAGAAACACAAACAAGAAAATCAAGCAACTTTAAACTGGGTTATTCCTGAAATGGGCGAAGGTTCAGGTGGACACTTGAATATTTTCCGCTTTGTTTCTTATTTAGAAAGACATGGTGTGCATAACCGAATCTACTTGTATCGTTCAACACGTTTTTTAAATGATAGTTATTTAAAAGATTTTGTACGCAAATACTTTTCGATTCTTGATGAAAATGTAGAATTGTATCACGACACAAAATCGATGACTTTTGCGGATGGTACAGTCGCAACAAGTTGGGATACAGCGTATTGTGTTCGTAATTTTAATAATACAACTTCTAAATTCTATTTTATTCAAGATTTCGAGCCTTATTTCTATGCACATGGATCTGAATATGAGTTTGCAGAACAAACCTATAAATTTGGCTTTAGAGGAATTACAGCTGGTGATTGGTTAAAAGATATTTGTATCCATGAATACAATATGAAAGCAGATAGTTTTAGCTTTTCTTATGACAAAGGCTTATATACAGTTAAACAAAAACAAGATGAAATAAAACGCGTATTCTTCTATGCTCGTCCAGTTACACCTCGAAGAGATTTTGAATTGGGATTATTGGCTTTAAATGAATTATCTAAAAAGATTCCGGATTTAGAAGTAATTTTTGCAGGATGGGATGTTGCACAATATGAAATTCCATTTAAACATCAAAATTTAGGTATTATGAAGATTGAAGAATTATCTGATTTATATGGAAAATGCGATCTTTGTCTAGTTATTTCAAATACTAACTTATCTTTATTACCACTTGAAGTAATGGCTTCTGGATCTGTTGCCGTATGTTCTAAAGGGGCAAATAGTGAATGGCTAGTCAGTGAAGATAACAGTATCTTAGTTTCTTATGATCCAATTGAAATTGCGGACACAATGTATACATATTTAAATGATGCTGCAAAATTAAATGAAATCCGACAAAAAGGAATCGAATTCGCGCAAAATACATCTTGGGATGTAGAAGGTAAGAAAGTTTTAGATGCAGTTTTGAAAGGAATTAAAGAAGATGAAGAAAGTATTGATCATAGGGGGTAATGGATTTATCGGTGCCAACTTGGCTCGTTATTTAAGTAAAGAATATAAAGTGTATTCTTTTGATATCCAAAATCCAAAAGAAAAAAATCCAAATGTAGAATATATCGAAGGTGATTTTTTTGATGATGAAATACTAGAACGTGCTGTAACAGATAAAGATATTATTATTCACTCTTTAAGTACAGTAAATCCTGGTAATTCAAATAAACGTTTTATGCAGGGATATTCAAGAGACTTTGTACAGAGTGCACATTTATTTGATTTGTGTGCACAACACAATATTAAAGTCATTTTCTTATCTTCAGGTGGAACTGTATATGGAATTCAGGAACAACAGCCAATAAAAGAATCGGCTTTGGCAAATCCAATCAATCATTATGGTTCGGTCAAATTATGTATTGAAACAGTTTTAAAAACATTTAATAAACAATCACATTCAAATATGATTATTGCACGTATCTCAAATCCGTATGGACCTGGACAAGACTTTAATAAAGGGGTTGGATTCATTGATGCGGCATTGAAAAAGACATTAAATCATGAACAAATTGAAATATGGGGAGACGGAAGTGTTGTTCGAGATTATATCTATATTGAAGATGTTTGTGAAATGATTGGATCTTTAATGAATTATGAAGGTGATGAAGAAGTCTTTAATGTCAGCAGCAATCAAGGTATTTCATTAAATGATGTAATCAAAAAAATGAAAGATTATGGATTGCAGCCAGATGTTATCTATAAAGATGCAAGAAGTGTCGATGTACCTAAGGTTGTACTTGATAATCATAAGATTGAAAATATTCATGAATTTAAAATTCGATCATTTGAAGAGGGATTAAAACTATATATTGATTATTTACAAAATAGTTTTTAGTGGAGAACAATATGAATCAGGTAAGGTCAGATTATAAAGAATTTTATAATGACATTAAATATAGAACGAATATATTTGAATGGTATCCATTTAAAAAGGATGCGAAAATTTTATATGTAGGTGATAGCTCTATATTAATATCTTATTTTTTACAATGTATACAAACTGATTTATTCAATCTTAATACAATAAATCAACAGTTTGACTATATCATTGTAGATGGAGAATTAGATCATGTTGAAGATAAAGAATCTGTACTGCATGATTTATTGAATAAAAGAAATTCGGAAGGACAATTGATTATTTTGACAAATAATAAACTTGCTCTTCGCTATTTTGCAGGTGTAAAAGAATATGAGTCAAATGAATTCTTTGGACATTTAAAGAAACATTCAAATTTATATTCAAAGAATCAATGGGATCAATTATTTTTAAAAATGTCATTGAATGCTCAATATTATTATCCATATCCTGATTATTGTCTTACAACACAAATATTAAGTGATGAATGGTTGACAAGTAATATCAATTTGCAGTATGAAGATTGTCATGATTTTAGATATCGCTTATTTAATGAACATGAAGCTTTGCAATCTCTAGTTGATTCTAAGGATTTTTCAACCTTTAGTAACTCGTTTATGATTATAGTATCGAATCAAAAAAATCCGATTGTGTATTCTAAGATTTCATCTGAAAGAAAAGATAAATTTAAAATATGTACTAATATTATTAAACAAGAAGATGAATTTATTGTTGAAAAGATTGCACTTAAACCAAGCGGAATTCAGCACTTTAATAAAATTTATCAGTTTTACAAAAAAGTACTGACCAATGATTTATTTACATATTGTCCAGTAAAATTTGTAGATAATAAATTAATATTTGATTTTATTAAAGGTGAAAATCTAGAGACAATTGTTGATCAATATGTAAAACACAATCAATTTGATAAAGTGTTAGAAACAATGGATCTTTTGTATAAAATGAATTCAAGCGCTTCGATTGTCCATTTTGAAGAAAACCAAGAATTTTTAGATGTTTTTGGTAAACAAGACCAAACACTTTTATTGAATGAAAAATGCATACGATTTTGTGACATTGATGTGATTTTAGAAAATGTTGTTTTAACAGACGAGAATAAATACTTTATTTTAGATTATGAATGGGTATTTGATTGTACAGTTCCAATTTCATTCATTATGTATCGCGCTATTTTGCATAGTAATGCGATTTCTAAATTAAAAAGAGAAGAAATTGAATTGATTTATGAACATTATGGAATCACAAAAGAATTAAGAAAAGTCTATTTAGCGATGGAAGAAAGCTTCCAACATTATGTATCAGATGTGAAAATTGGGGATTATTTTGATTCTTTGAATAATCAAGTGATTGATTTGCGCCAAGAACAAGAACGTGACTTTTTAGATATTTTGATTGATGATAAAAAAGATACATTGTTTAACTCAAAACAAATGCATTACGAAAAAGAAATTGGCAAAGATGATGTTGATATCGCATTTGGAAAAAAGGCAATCTTTAAATTGAACAGTATTAAAATTAACGGAAATCTGATTTCACATTTTGACACGAATGCGACTTTTGTGATCAATGATGATTATTATTTTACAGAGGCACCAAAGATTCATGTACCAAACCAAGAAAGTGGTTTATTAGAAATTGATTTCTTCATGTATTATTATGGTGAAGATTGTATTGATAATTTTATCAATTTAATTACTGCAAACCATAATTTGAACCAAGAATTGAATCAAATAAAAAATTCGAAAATATATAGACTAACGAAAAATAAGATATGAATTATTATAAAACAGGACAATTTGCACGACTTGCGAATGTTAGTGAAAGAACAATACGATATTATGACAAAATAGGGTTGTTGAAACCCTCTTTTGTTATGGAAAATGGATACCGACAATATAGCGATTTAGATTTATTAAAATTACAGAAGATTATATCTTTGAAACATTTAGGTTTTCGTATTGAAGAAATCTTTCCAATGGTAATGGACAACACAAATTTAAAAGAAAGTTTTGATTTACAAATTGATTTGATTGAAGATAAAATTTCGCATCTCCAATCTTTAAAAGATGCTTTGAAAAAGGCAAGTCAAACTCCAGACTTGTCTTGGAATATGATTCTATCTTTAGTTCAATTATCAAATGAAGAGACGAATATTATTGAGCAATATAAGAATGCGAAGAACTTAAATGATCGAATTCGTCTTCATGAAAAATATTCTACAAATAAGCAGGGGTGGTTTAATTGGTTATTTGAGAAGATTGATTTTTCAAATGTAAACCGTTTATTAGAATTAGGTTGTGGCAATGGTAAATTATGGCAGGAAAATAAGATTGATTTAAGAAATCGTGAAGTCTTTCTATCTGACATAAGTGAAGGCATGGTGGAAGAAGTTCGTAATAAATTAGGATCTGATTTTAACTGTATTCTTGCCGATGCAGAAAAGATTCCTTTTAAAGATGCTTATTTTGATTCGATTATTGCCAACCATGTATTATTTTATTTAAACGATTTAAATTTAGGCTTAAAAGAAATATCAAGAGTTTTAAAATCAGATGGAATATTATATTGTAGTACATATGGTAAAGAGCATATGAAAGAAATAACAGAAATCGTGCAAGGGTTTGATTCTAGAATCAATCTTTCAAATCACAAGTTATATGAAATTTTTGGTTTAGAAAATGGAGAACGAATCTTATCTAAATATTTTAAAAATATTCAAAGATTCGACTATAAAGATACATTAGAAATAACAGAATCAAAGCCATTGGTTGATTATATTATGTCTTGTCATGGTAATCAGAATGAAATTTTAGGACCAAGGCTTGTAGAATTTAAAGAATATATTGATAGATTGCTTAAACAAGATGGTAAAATAGTAGTAACAAAACAAGCTGGATTGTTTATTTGTTCAAATTAGGTGGTGTATGTATGTCAGATATTGTAAATAAATCTGTTGAGGTATTAAAACGCGAAGGTGTTTCAGGCTTAGCTAAACATGCCTCACATTATATTCATAAAAAAAGAGAATCTAGACCAAAAAGCGATGCATTTAAGGATGTCTTGTTTATTAATGGGTGTCCAAAAGATTTATTGCCACATCCACCTCGTTATCGTGTTACACATCAAATGGAACAACTTCAATCAAATGGATATACGAGTGATGAGGTATTCTTTGAGAATGTGGAATTAAAACAAGTGCGTATGTATTCTTGTTTCGTTATTTTTAGAGCGCCATATACTGATAAATTAAATGAATTTATTCAATTGGCTAAATCTTGGAATAAGCCTGTATTATATGATGTGGATGATTTGGTAATTGACACTGCATACACAGATCAAATTGAGTATGTTAAGAATATGGATACTTCTCAAAAGGCTCGTTATGATTTAGATGTTATGAAAAATCAAAAGTTATTAAAGCTTTGCGATGGATGTATCACAACTACATTGGCTTTAAAGAATGAATTAGAAAAATACAATCCAAATGTATGGATCAATCGAAATACAGCTTCTATTGAAATGGTAGCTTTATCGCAATCCATTAAAAAAACAGATAAAGATACAGTGGATATTGGTTATTTTAGTGGAAGTGTTACGCATAATGAAGATTTTGAAATGATTAAGCCAGCCTTGATTCATGTATTAAAAACATATGATCATGTTCGTTTACATCTTGTGGGAGAGATTGATTTACCTCAAGATATGAAGGTATATGCTTCTAAGATTGAAGTGCATCCTTTTATGGATTATAAAAAACTTCCGGAATTGATTTCGAAGATGGATATCAATTTAGCTCCGTTAACAACATCAATATTTAATGAAGCTAAATCCGAGAATAAATGGGTTGAAGCAAGCTTAGTTAAGACTTGTACGATTGCAAGTAACTTAGGTGCTTTTAAAGAAATGATAGAAGATCATAAAACTGGATTGCTTTGTTCAAATGCCGATGAGTGGAAGGTGGAATTAACCAATTTAATTGAAAACGAAACTTTAAGAAATACTTTGGCAAAAAATGCGTATGCATATTGTTTAAAACATTGTGTGACTTTATATACAGCTTCTAATATCGTTTCAATTCTTCAACAAAATCGTAAGCGAATCATTTGTTTCGGATTTGCGAAACTTGAAATATCAGGTGGAGTCATGGTGGCACTTCGTCATGCTGCTTATTTACAAGATGCTGGTTATCAAGTGATTTTATTATCGTTCTATGATACTTGTACAGAATTTACATTTATGAACCATTCGTTTCCAGTCTTGCCATTTAAAAATGATAAGTTGGATGCGAAAATCGATTGTGGTGTAGCTACAATGTGGCCTACGGTTAAGATGTTAGATGATATTCGTTGTATAGAAAATAAGAAATATTTAGTTCAAAACTATGAGATTGATTTCTATGATTTTAAAGATCCTAGAAAAGTAGAAGCTAGTCTTAGTTATTCGTATCCTTTTGATTATGTCACGATTTCAAAGTGGTGTAAGGAATGGTTAAAGTCTGATTTTAATAAAGAGGCTAAGTGGATCTATAATGGAATCGATATTGAGCAATATAGACCGCATAAAAGAGAATTTAAAGATAAAATTCGTATTTTGATCGAGGGAGATTCTTCGAGTGCCCATAAAAATGTTGATGAAGCTTTTATGATTACGAATAAACTTGATTCAAGTAATTATGAAATATGGTACATGTCTTACAATGCCAAACCAAAGGATTGGTATCGTGTTGATAAATTCTTGCATAGAGTACCTTATGAAGAGGTGCAAAAAGTATATGAAGCTTGTGATATTTTATTAAAGACATCATTACTGGAAAGTTTTAGCTATCCGCCAATTGAAATGATGGCTACAGGTGGCTATGTAGTGGCTTTATTAAATGATGGAAACAAAGAGTATTTAGAAGATGGAAAGAATTGTTTGATTTATCCAAATGGAGATATTGACAAGGCCATTCACTGCATTGAAAGAATTGTTTCAGATGAGGCTTTACGGGATGTTTTATATAAGAATGGTGTAGAAACTGTGAAATCAAGAGATTGGAAAAAGATAAAAGAATCAATAATTCGTGTATATTGTGCTTGACCCTAACGCAACGTTAGGGTTTATTTTATAAGTATGATATAATAAATATAATTATGGAGGAACAATATTATGAAAGGTATTATTTTAGCTGGTGGTAGTGGTACTCGTTTATATCCTTTGACTAAGGTTACAAGTAAGCAATTGCTTCCTATTTATGACAAGCCAATGATTTATTATCCAATGTCTATTTTAATGCAGGCAGGGATTCGTGAAATCTTAATTATTTCAACTCCAGATGATACACCTCGTTTTCAAGAATTGTTAGGGGATGGTCATCAATTTGGAATTGAGCTTTCTTATAAAGTTCAACCAAGTCCAGATGGTTTGGCTCAAGCTTTCATTTTAGGTGAAGAATTCATTGGAAAGGATAGTTGTGCGATGATTTTAGGTGATAATATTTTCCATGGACATGGATTGACTAAACGCCTTCGTGCAGCTGCTGAAAATGAAGTGGGAGCTACCGTATTTGGTTATTATGTAGAAGATCCAGAGCGTTTTGGAGTTGTTGAATTTGATTCTGAAGGAAAGGCTATTAGTTTAGAGGAAAAGCCAGCTTGTCCTAAATCAAATTATGCCGTAACTGGACTTTATTTCTATGATAATAAAGTGGTTGAGTATGCGAAAAACTTAAAGCCAAGTGCTCGCGGGGAACTTGAAATTACAGATTTGAACCGTATCTATTTAGAGAATGGTGAATTGAATGTAACATTACTTGGTGATGGCTTTACTTGGTTAGATACGGGTACGCATGAGTCTTTAGTGGATGCTACAAACTTTGTGAAGACAATCGAAGAGCATCAGCATCGTAAGATTGCATGTCTTGAAGAAATTGCCTACGACAATGGTTGGATTGGCGATGAAGAATTGGCGGCAACATATGAAATATATAAGAAAAACCAATATGGTGCGTATTTAAAGAAGATTATGGATCGTAAATATATTAAATAAGGAGGTAATTGAATGAAAGTAACAGAAACAAAGATTCCAGGTGTATTAATTATTGATACAGATGTATTTGGAGATCATCGTGGATATTTTACAGAAACATATTCTAAGCCTAAATATGAAAAATTAGGTGTTACTGTTGATTTTGTGCAGGACAATATGTCTTTTAGTGCACAGAAGGGTACGCTTCGTGGTTTGCATTGGCAAAATCCGCCTTATGCACAAAGTAAATTGGTTTCTTGTACAAAAGGAACTGTAATTGATGTAGCAGTCGATATTCGCAAAGGTAGTCCTACATTTGGTTCATGGGTAAGTGTAGAGCTTAGTGAAGAAAATCATAGACAATTCTTTATTCCACAAGGATTTGCGCATGGATTCTTAACTCTAACAGATAATGTTGAGTTTAGATATAAAGTAGATAATGTCTACAATAAAGAATCAGAAGGTGGAATGCGTTATGATGATCCAACTTGTAATGTAGATTGGGGATCATTATTAAATGGCATTGAGCCTGTCTTGAGTGAAAAAGATCAGATTGGACCTACTTTAGAAGAGTCAAACAATCAATTTGTATATGAAGGAGAATAAAAATATGAAAATTTTAGTAACTGGTGGTGCTGGTTTCATTGGTGGAAACTTTGTACATTATATGGTAAATAAATATCCTGAGGATATGATTGTTAACTTAGATAAGTTGACTTATGCAGGTAACTTAGAAACTTGTAAACCTGTTGAAGATAAACCAAATTATAAATTCATTAAAGGTGATATTGCAGATCGTGAATTCATCATGGATTTATTTGAAAAAGAAAAGTTTGATGTTGTTGTTAACTTTGCGGCTGAAAGTCATGTTGACCGTAGTATTGAAGATCCTGAAATCTTCGTTAAGACAAACGTAATGGGAACAACTACATTATTAGATGCTTGTGTTAAATATGGTATTCAAAGATATCACCAAGTTTCTACTGATGAAGTATATGGTGATCTTCCTTTAGATCGTCCTGATTTGTTCTTTACTGAAAACACTCCACTTCATACTTCAAGTCCATATTCAAGTGCGAAGGCAAGTGCAGACTTATTTGTACTTGCATATCATAGAACTTATGGTTTACCAGTAACAATTAGTCGTTGTTCAAATAACTATGGCCCTTATCATTTCCCAGAAAAATTAATTCCATTAATCATTTCTCGTGCTTTAAATGATGAAACAATTCCAGTATATGGAACTGGTGAAAATGTGCGTGACTGGTTACATGTATATGATCACTGTGTAGCCATCGATTTAATTGTTCGTAAGGGACGTGTTGGTGAAGTTTATAATGTGGGTGGTCATAACGAAAGAACAAACTTAGAAGTTGTAAAGACCGTCTTACATGCATTAAACAAACCAGAAAGTTTAATTACATACGTAACAGATCGTAAAGGTCATGACATGCGTTATGCGATTGATCCAACGAAGTTAGAAACAGAACTTGGATGGAAACCAAAATATACATTTGATACAGGTATTCCTATGACAATCCAATGGTATTTAGACAATAAAGAATGGTGGGAAAACATCATTAGTGGTGAATACCAAAACTATTTTGAAAAGATGTATGTAGAAAAAGGAAGAGCTAAGGAATAATCTTAGCTTTTCTTGCTAAATGAAAGGAAGGTATTCTATGAAGGTTTTTGTGACAGGTGTTGCAGGACAATTAGGTCATGATGTAATGAACGAATTGGCTTCTAGAGGATATGTTGGAATAGGATCTGATTTAGCTGAACACTATAATGGAATTCAAGATGGAAGTTATGTAACAACAGCTGAATATGTGTCCTTAGATATCACAAACAAGGATGCAGTAATGGAAACGATTAAAACTGTAAATCCAGATGTAGTCGTACATTGTGCTGCATGGACGGCTGTTGACTTGGCTGAAGATGAAGATAAACGAACTAAGGTTAAAGCTATCAATGTGGATGGTACACAAAATATTGCGGATGCTTGTAAAGAAGTAGATGCTAAAATGGTCTATATTTCTACCGATTATGTATTTGATGGTCAGGGAACAGATCCTTGGACTCCAGACTGCAAAGATTATAAGCCATTAAATGTATATGGACAAACTAAGCTTGGTGGTGAATTAGCTGTATCAAATACTTTATCAAAATACTTTATTGTTCGTATTGCGTGGGTATTTGGAAAGAATGGAAACAACTTCATTAAGACCATGTTAAATGTTGGAAAGAAATTTGATACATTAAAAGTAGTAAATGATCAAATTGGTACACCAACATATACTTATGATTTGGCCCGTTTATTAGTAGATATGATTGAAACGGATAAATATGGGTATTATCATGCGACAAATGAGGGTGGATATATTAGTTGGTATGATTTTGCGTGTGAAATCTTTAAACAAGCTGGTTATACAACAAAAGTAATTCCTGTAACAACAGCCGAGTACGGTTTATCTAAAGCTGCTAGACCATTTAATTCTCGTTTGGATAAATCAAAACTTGTCGAAAGCGGGTTTAAACCTCTTCCAACTTGGCAGGATGCTTTAGAAAGATATTTAAAAGAAATAGAATTTTAATTGTATTAGAAATAGGAGTATTTAGTATGAGTAAATTATTAGAGGGAATCCGAAACAAAAAGAAGTTCACCATTTTTATGTTGATATTTCTAATGTTTTTTATGATGTCTTCTATTGTTACTTATAAATTATATGTTTGTCCGCTTGCTACAAATGACAATGTGATTCATAGCGCAAAACCAGATACAGAAAAAGAAAAATGGATTGGATTAGAAGGAAATCATATACGCCAAACGTTAACCAATGTAACTCCTTATTTAACGGGAGTGGGTGTGCATCTGCATGATGTAAATCCAGGTTCTGAAAATATGTTACATTTTTTATTGAAGAAAGATAATAATGTAATATATTCATGGGATATTTTAGAAAAAGATTTGACGAATGACATAAATGTATTAAGGATGAATGCAGATCCAATCGATATGGAAAATGTAGAGCTTGAAATATATTCGGATGGTATGACAAATATTAAATTTGGAACAATAGAAAATAATCGTAATCAATTTGCGAAGATTGCCCAAAGCATGATCAATGATCAGCCAGCTCCTTTTAGACTTGCCTATGATGTGGTGAGTGGAAATTGTGCGGCTATAAAAGGCTTATATTTGTTGGTTATTTTATTATTTACGTTGAGTATTGTTTTATTTTATGTATTTGTTTGTTTAAAAACGAATATATCGACGATTGCTTTCTCGATGATTTTTATTTTCGGTCTAATTTATTCGTTGGTATTACCACAATTTAGTGTACCAGATGAGTGGTCACACTATTTAACAGCTTATTCACAGAGTAGTGTTCTACTTCATAAAAAGGCATTTGATGAACATGGAAATGTTAATCTATATGAAGATGGTTCTATCTATTTTATAAGAGAGCATCATCCAAAAAGATCAACATATGCGATTGAGTATCAAGAATTAAAAGGACATCAAATAATTTCTTATAAAGGAGAAACCAAAACACGTGCACCATTAACTTTAGCTTCTTTTGCGTATATACCACAAACTTTAGGTATGACCTTTGCACGTTTGATGCATTTAAATAGTACGCAAGTTGCCTTTGTAGGACGTATTTTTGCGTTATTATTCTATGCATTTTTAATTTCGCAAGGAATTAAATTGGCTCCAGCCTTTGCGAAACGAATTTTGTTGACTGTTTCTTTATTACCTATGGTGATGCAGCAAGTTTGTTCGTATAATTATGATTCGATTTTGTTTGGAATCTGTTTCTTTACAATTGGATATTTATTGAGTTTGATTCATCGTGAAGAAAAAATCAATAAAAAAGATTTTATTATATTGGCATTATGCGCAGCTGTTATTGCTTCTATTAAGTTTATTTATCTGCCAATCTTTGGTCTAGGATTCTTGATTCCAAAAGAGCAGTTTAAAATTAAAAGAGGTAAAGAATTAACGATTGTAGGCATACTAGGTATTTGTGCCATTGCCTATGTAGGTGTTGCTTTATTTAATAGGCGATTCTGGATAATGCATCCTACAGATCCAGGTCTACCAAATGAATATATGACGTATAGTGTCTCTTACTTGTTTACGCATATTAAGGATGAATTGGTTCTATTAACGCGCACCGTTCAAAATTATACAGCTGATTATACAACACAAATGATTTCTTCTCCATTAGGATGGGTTGAAATATCAATGCCGGCAACCCAATTAATGGGTTTTGGTTGTTTATTGGCTTTATCTTGTATGGGTACAAAAAAAGATAAAAAATACAGTATAGGTCAAAATCTATGGTTAATTGTTTTATTTGTGGGAGTTTTCTTTATGGTATTGATTGCACTACAAATCAGCTATACACCTACTTTCCTTGATATGGTATATGGTGTACAAGGACGTTACTTCTTGCCGGTACTTCCACTTTTATTGATTGCCATAAGAGGTTTATTTGTGCTAAAAGAGGATGCTACAAAAATAGAGCATAGTTTGATGTTAGGTAATATTTTCTTCCATATTACCGAAGTTTGTACTATATTATTTATTGTCATAGGAAGATAGAATATTTTTTTAGAATGTGATAACATATAGAACGGTTATTACATTCTTTTTTTTGAATGGGGGTTATAAAATGGAGGAAAAAGTATTAATCATTATTCCTGCATATAATGAAGAGGAAAGCATTTTAAATACATATAGTACTATTTTAGAATACAATCGAACACATACTCGTCAATTGAGTACGATTGTAATCAACGATGGGTCTGTTGATAGTACGGAAAAAATCTTGACTGCAAATAAAATTCCACATATTCAGCTTGTTCATAATTTGGGTATTGGTGGTGCTGTACAAACAGGTTATAAGTATGCATATGAGAATGGTTATGATATTGCGATTCAATTTGATGGTGATGGCCAACATGATATTTCATTTGTAGATGCGTTGGTTGCACCTATTGAAAATGGTAATGCGAATATGACAATTGGATCTCGTTTTGTCGAAGGCTCTACTAGTGAATTTAAATCGACAAAAGCGCGTCAAATGGGAATTCGTATGATTTCTGGATTTATTAAATTCTTTACACACGTCAAATTATATGATGTTACATCTGGTTTTCGTGCCATCGATCGTTCTTTGATCAAAGATTTTTCTATGAATTATCCAACGGAATATCCTGAACCAATCTCAACAACAAGAGTATTGAAACATGGAATGAAAGTGGCAGAAGTACCTGTTAAGATGAATGAAAGACAAGGTGGTACTTCAAGTATTCATAGTTGGAAAAATGCATATTATATGATCAATGTTTTAATGTCGATTATTAATATTGGAATTTGGAGGGATTAGTATATGCCATTCAATTTAAGATTCGCGATTTTTATTGTTGCGTGTATTTTAGCTTTTACCGTTATGCGAATTTTGCATAAAGATATGATTCCTGTTAAGTATTCATTATTATGGTGGATTGCGATTATTATTTTAGTTTTATTGTCACTTTGGCCGGGTTTCTTCTTGTTTTTTGTGAATTTATTAAGATTTCAAACAACTTCAAATATGGTGATTGGCGTCTTTATCGTCATTTTAATTTTTATCACAATGTCATTAACAGTGATAGTATCTACGCAAAAGAATAAAATTAATTTATTGATACAAGAAGTTTCAATGTTGAAACAAGAGATAAAGGATAAGGCGAATGAATAATGTATATGCGTATTTATTAAATAAAAAAGTTTCGTTAAAGGAAAACACATTATGGTACACAATGGGTACAATGTGTAGTTCGGCAACGAGCTTTTTATTGATGATTTATGTGACACGTATTTTAGGAGTTGATGAAGCGGGTGTTTTTTCAATTTCTTACAGTGTAGGTCAGTTGATGTTAAGTATTGGTTGGTTTGGGACAAGACAATTTCAAGTTTCTGACATCAATGAAGAATTTAAGTTTTCAGATTATTTTTCTTTAAAAATATTCATGACCATTATTATGATGGTTGGATGTTTGATTTATTCTGTTTTCTTACATTTTAATACATACAAGATGTTAGTTACTTTTTTATATTGTCTATTTTTGATTTGCGATGTTTTCGCAGATCTCTTTTCTGCGCGTTTTCAACAAGTCGATAAGCTATTTTTGTCGGGTATGTCTTATATCATTCGAATCTTAGGATACAATTTGGTTATCTTGTTTTCTTTACTATGTTTTAAGAATCTAATTGTTGCGATTGTTTTAGCTATGATATATTCCGCATTGGAACTTACTTTCTTTGATTTACAATTAATCAAAAGAATAAGTCAAATTAAAATGGAGTTTCATCTGGATAAGATTATTCAATTGATTAAGAATTGTTTTCCTTTATTTATCAGTTCTTTTTTAACAACATTTATAGTGAATGTGCCTAAAAATGCGATTGAATTGAATTTTGATTCAAGTGTTCAAACATACTATAATATCATTTTTATGCCTTCATATATTATTAATTTGTTTTGTATGTTTATATTTGTGCCGCTATATACATCTATCGCAAATACATGGCTAAATTCAACGAAAGACAAATTTATTAATACTGTTGTCAAATTAATGATATTTGATGTCTTATTGTCATTGGTTGTTTTCGCAGGATGTTATTTCTTAGGAATTCCATTATTGGAACTTGTATATGGCGTCGATTTACAGAGTGTTAAACCTTCTTTCTTGATATTAATTATCGCAGGATGTTTTACAAGTATGAATTCAATTCTGTCTTATATTTTTACTGTAGTCCGAAGACAAAGATTTATGATCTATATTTATGTAGTCGCAATGGTTCTTGCGCAGATATCGGTCAAAACTTTAACGTTAAACTATGGTATCTTTGGGGCAAGTTTGGATTATTTAATTGGGATTGCCTCTATAACTGTTATGTTTATTATTGGTTTAGTATTAGTTTTAAGAAAAGATTAGGGTGAGTAAAGTGAGTAATGTATTATATAAACAGTATGATCCGGTTGTATTAAAAAAGCTGCAAAGTGTTCAGACACAGATGTTGAAGGATGTATTGGACGTTTGTGACAAATATGATCTTCCATGTTTTTTGATTTATGGAACTGCAATCGGTGCAGTGCGACATAAGGGATTTATTCCTTGGGACGATGATATTGATGTGGGAATGCTTCGTAAAGATTATGATAAGTTAATGGAAGTCTTTGATAAAGAATTAGCGGATCATTATGAATTATTAACGCCTGAAATTGATTCGCGTTATGCGTGCACGGTAACACATGTACAACGTAAGAATACAGTGTTTGTGACGGAAATGACTAAAGACTTGAAATGTAATTGTCGTATTTTTATGGATATTTTTCCATTTGATAATGTGCCTGCTTCTGTCGAAGATCAGAAGCGTTTATTAAGAAAATCTACATTATATGGTAAATTGTTGTTTCTTTCGGGCTCAGGATCACCACACATTCCATATACAGGATTTAAATATCATGTATTGCACTTTGGATGTATGGTAGCACACTATGGTTTAAAGTTGTTCCATATCACGCCTAGCTTTTTGTATAAGAAGTTTAAAAAGGTGAGTACTTCCTTTAATGATGTAAATTGTGAATATGTAACGTCTTATGAATATACGGGTTGTTTAAAAGATAAAATCAAAAAAGCGGATTTATTGCCACTTAAAAAGATTCCGTTTGAAACAATTGAGGCGTATATTCCTGCAAATAATGATGTGTTTTTAAAGAAAGTTTATAGTGACTATATGCAGATTCCTCCAGTAGAAAAAAGAGTCAATCATGCACCATTAGTTATTCAGTTTGAGGGGGAGGAACCGATTTATGGCGAATAAAAAAGTTTGTATTTTTTCTGCACAGCACTTGCCGCATATGGGTGGTGTAGAGCGTTATACTTTAAATTTATGTAAAAAACTAATTGAAAAAGGGAATGAGCCCGTTGTGGTTACATCAAAAATTGGGGATATGCCTAATTATGAAGTGATGCACGACACTCGTATATATCGATTTAATTGTTATCCTTTTTTAAAGGGGCGTTATCCATTTTTAAAAAAGGATAGTGAATATAAAAAGATTATTTCTATTTTGGAAAAAGAAAATTTTGATTTGGTGATTGTCAATACGCGTTTTTATCGTCATTCTTTAGTGGCCATGAAATTTGCTGAAAAGAATCATATTCCATGCATAACGATTGAGCATGGTACTTCACATTTATCTGTCAACAATAAAGTACTAGATTTCTTTGGTTCTATTTATGAACATGGATTAACAATGTTAGACAAAAGACATTGCGATCGTTACTATGGGGTTTCATTAGCTTGCAATGAATGGTTAAAACATTTTCATATTGAGGCAAGTGGAGTTTTATATAATTCAATCGATGTATATGAGGTGGATGAATTAAGAAAACATAAATGTGAAGAGTATCGCAAGAAATATAATATTCCAAAAGATGCGACAGTTATTACATTTACGGGAAGATTATTACCTGAAAAAGGAATTCCTCAATTATTGAATGTGATGTCAGAAATTAATAAAAAAAGAGATGACGTGTACTTGTTTATTGCAGGTGAAGGAGATTTAGAAGCGTATATTGATCAAAGAAAGAATGATCATATTATTCCTTTAGGTCGTATTGATTTTAATCATATTGTTGCTTTATTAGATGATTCAGATATCTTTTGTCTTCCTTCTTTTTCAGAAGGTTTTTCAACTTCTGTTTTAGAAGCGGCTGCTTGTGAGTGTTATATTGTCACAACGGCTCGTGGTGGTTCTAAAGAACTTGTAATCAATAAAGATTATGGAACAATTATCGATAATAATTCTGAGGAGTTATTGCTTCCAGCATTAGAAGAAGCAATCAATGATAAAGAGAGTCGAATTCAGGCTACAAAATTGTCTTATCAAAGATTGTGTGAGAATTTTACGTGGGATACAGTAGAGCGTAAGGTAGAATCAATTATTGAAGAGTTTAAGAAATAAAGGGGAATTGAAAAATGAATTTTAAGAAATTGGTAATGATTCCAATGTTTATGTTGATGACTACAAGTATGCCTATTTTAGCTGAAGAGACAGAAGCCCAAGAGCCTGTAGAAGAAACAACAACTCAATTGGGATGGAATGAAACGCATGATATGTATACAAAGGAAGATGGTTCCTTTGCGATTGGTTGGCAACAAATTGATGGAGAATCTTACTATTTTAATGAGTCAGGAATAATTCAATGTGATCAATGGATTGATAATCATTATGTGGGTTCAGATGGGAAAATGGCTAAAAGCCAATGGATCAATAATCGGTATGTAGATAGTAATGGAGTATGGCAACCAAACACTTGGATCAATAATGGAAAATGGTGGTATCGTTATGGCGATGGTAGTTTTCCAAAAAATAAGTTTGATGTGATTGATGGTTCGACATATTATTTTGATGTAGATGGATATATGGTCACAGGTTGGCAACAGATTCAATCAAAATGGTATTATTTCAATGCGAATGGGTCTATGCTGACAAATACATGGGTTGGAAGTTATTATTTACAATCGGATGGTACAATGGCTACAAATACTTGGATCAATGATCGTTATGTGAATAATGATGGAGTATGGCAACCAAACACTTGGATCAATAATGGAAAATGGTGGTATCGTCATGGTGATGGAACGTATGCTCAAAATAAGTTTGAAGTCATCAATGGTTCTACATATTATTTTGATGCAGATGGATATATGGTAACAGGTTGGCAACAGATTCAATCAAAATGGTATTATTTCAATGCGAATGGATCTATGCTGACAAATACATGGGTTGGAAATTATTATTTACAATCGGATGGTACAATGGCCATAAAGACTTGGATTGGTAGTTATTATGTGGACGAGAATGGTTTGTGGTCGCCATCTAAGTTGGTAAAGCAAAATAACAAATGGCGTTATCGCTATGGTGATGGAACTTATGCTACAAACAAATTTGAAAAGATAAGTGGTTCTACATATTATTTTGATGTGGATGGAAATATGGTTATTGGTTGGCAAGAGATTGATTCCAATTGGTATTGCTTTAATGCATCTGGTTGTATGTTAACAAAAGTTTGGGTTGGTAATTATTATTTAGGTCCTAATGGCATAATGGCTACAAATACTTGGGTTGGTAATTATTATGTAAAAGAAGATGGGACTATTGCCAAAAATCAATGGATCGATGATGCCTATGTCAATGAAAATGGTTTATGGACACCGAATCGTTGGGTATTTAATGGTAAATGGTGGTATCGATATGGAGATGGTACATATCCAGTAAGTCGATTTGAATCTATTAATAATGCTACTTATTATTTTAATAATGCAGGTTATGTTGTAACGGGTTGGCAAGTAATCAATGAAGATACGTATTACTTTAACAATTCGGGTGTAATGTTGAAAAATCAATGGGTTGGCAATTATTATGTTGACTTTGATGGCAAGCTGGCTAAAAATCAGTGGATCAATGATTTTTATGTTGGTGAAGATGGTTTGTGGGATCAATCGAAAGAATTGCACGTGATGGAAGTGGATTCTTTGGGTACGCGTTTTATGAACCAAAAGACATTAGAATATGATGTGAATACTTGGATCAAAGTGAAGAGTGGCTGGTATTATGTCAATGCGGATGGATATGCATTAACGGGTACGCAGATTCTTGAAGAGAAAACATATCATTTTGATGCGAGTGGAAAATTGATTACAGGTTGGTACATGGAGAATGAACATACGTATTGGCTTGATCAAAATGGTCAGAAAGTTTCAGGTTGGAAATTTATAAATAGTATTTGGTATTATTTTGATTCAAATACTTTTGAAATGGCTAAAAATGGATGGCAACAAGTCGGAAATAGTGTGTATTATTTCTTAGAAGATGGTGCTATGAAGACGGGTTGGTTATGTTTAAACAATACAGATTGGTATTATTTAGGTGATGATGGAGCTCGTAAAACAGGTGTTGTGACAACAGATCTTTACTCTTTCTATTTCTATGTAGAGAATGATTCAAATGGTGGTTCTGTTGGTTTAATGGCGGCTAATAGAACGATTACTTTGGGAAGTAAAACATTATATATTGATGGAAATGGATACATATATCGTAGTGCGGTTTCAAATATTCATTATTTGTGTCAAAGAGATCCTCGATGGGCAAATATATCTATTGGAGGATATGGCTTTGGTGGTACGGGATGTTGTCCAACAACATCAGCAATGATTATAAATTATTATAAAGGTACAAATTACACGCCTGCAGATATCGGAATGAAATTCCATAATGCTGGATATATGAATACTAGTAGTGAGTTAGGTACTTCTGGTGGTGCATTCACAGTTGTTAGAGATGAATTTGGATTGGCATATCAGAATAATTTAACTTATACGCAATTGATTGGAAATTTAAAAGCAGGTAAATTGGTTGCGGCTGCCGTTGGTGTAGGTACATTTACGGGTGCAGGATCACATGAAATCTTATTGTATGGCTATGAAAATGGCTATGTGAATGTATATGATCCTTGGAATGCACAAAAAAACGGAAAATATTCAATTGCTTTTATATGGAACCAAAAATCCAAACAATTAGATGATTTAGAGAATGGAGGTCCGTTCTTTGCGTTCTAGAAAGGTTAGCATGAAAAGATTTACGGCAATATGTTTATCAATTTTAATGTTTGCGTCCTCTATAACAGTACATGCCAATGAAGATTATAGTGCAAATAGCTGGCGATATAGAGATGATGAGCCCATTGTTTCGGATCAATCCATTTCATTGGCTTCAGACAATTCTATGGCTTGGGTCAAAGAAAATGGTGTGATTTATAATGGGGTAGGAGATCCTATCCCAAATGCGATCTCAAAAGGTATCGATGTGAGTGAATGGCAAGGGAATATTGATTGGAATCGAGTGAAAAATACAGATGTGGAGTTTGCGATTATCCGTTGTGGATTTGCAGGAAATTATTCGAAGTATGATGATAAAAAATTTGTCCGTAATGTCAAAGAATGTCAACGCTTAGGCATTCCATTTGGTGTTTATCTATATTCTTATGCGCAAGATGTTGAGGATGCTAAGGATGAAGCAAATCATACGTTACGCTTATTACAAGGTTTAAATCTATCCTATCCTGTTTTCTATGATTTAGAAGAAAATAGTGTTATGTCAACTGTAAGTAAATCAACAATCGCAAAGGTGGCCGAAACCTATGTTTCAATGATTAAAGAGGCTGGATACAATTGTGGGGTTTATGCGAATTTATATTGGTTCAACAATTATTTGACAGATCCTTATTTTGATTCGGTGATGAAATGGGTTGCCCAATACAACGTAGAGTGTAACTATCAAAAGTATTATAGTATGTGGCAAGGTACAAGTAGGGGTTATGTGGATGGTATTGCCGGCAATGTCGATATTAATGTTACTTTTGATTCTATGCAACAAATGGGTTGGGTTCAAGAAAAAGATGGTTGGTACTATTATTCTAATGATGGTACTAAACTTACTAGTCAATGGATAGGTAATTATTATGTGGGTAAAGATGGCAAAATGCTCACAAACCAATGGATTGGTGATTATTATGTAGATGCGAATGGATTATGGTCACCAGATCATTGGATCAATAATGGCAAGTGGTGGTATCGTCACCAGGATGGATCGTATACTAAAAATGATTTTGAAGATATCAATGGGCAAACCTATTATTTTGATCGTGATGGATATATGGTTACGGGTTGGAAACAAGTTGAAAATGATAAGTATTATTTCAATGCGTCTGGAATCATGGCAACAGATCAATGGATCAATACATATTATTATGTCGATGAAAATGGTAAGATGGTCAAAAATAAATGGGTAGGCATCTACTATTTGGATTCGAATGGTGTATGGCAACCAGATCGTTGGATCTATAATGGTCGTTGGTGGTATCGTTATGGAGATGGTAGTTATCCAGTCAATAAATTTGATGTGATCAATAATAATGTGTATTATTTTGATTCAAATGGATATGTTGTTACGGGATGGCAAGTCATAAATGGAAACTGGTATTACTTCAATGGTTCTGGAGCTATGTTGAAAAGCCAATGGATAGGTAACTATTATGTTGGAAAAGATGGTATCATGGCAAAAAGTCAATGGATTGAAAATGACTATGTAGATTCAAATGGTGTATGGACGCCAGCACGTTGGGTATTTGATGGTCAATGGTGGTATCGTTATGGCGATGGTAGTTATCCAACACATAAATTTGATACGATCAATGGATGTACGTATTATTTTGACGATGCAGGTTATGTCTTGACGGGTTGGAACCAAATTAATAATCAATGGTATTACTTTAATGGAAATGGTTCGATGATCAAGAATGCTTGGGTTGGTAACTATTATTTAGGTTCTGATGGCAAGATGGTATAGGGATAGTCAAAATTTTTGGCTATCTCTTTTATTTTGTGTTATATTTTAAAAGATTGGAGATTAAATAATGAAAAAGTTACTAACATATGTATTAATGTGTGTCGTATGTTTTGGTTTTTGTACACAATCTATTTATGCGACAAGCACAAGTGTAAATGAAACAAATAATAATAGTTTTGTGGGGTTTGATGAAAATGGAAATTTGATTCAATATGATCCTGAAGAATTGGAGTCTGAGGTGTCAGCTTCAAATATTTCAACCGTTTTATTAGAGGAAGACACAAAAGATGTGACGTATGGTGTCGTGAATTTTAGAGTAAAGAGTTCCGCAAATGAAATCACAACCTATACAAATTGTGCCAATGGCCAGCAAGGGTATTTGAATGGATACACGATGAGTGATGGTGCATATCTTGGCAGGGTCAATGGAAAGGTTAAATTTAAGGCGGCTGGTGTAACAGGTCTAGTTGATCCTAGTGAAGTTCAAATTGTCGATTATGCGAATGCGAATACAATAAGTTGTTATACGACAAATGATGGTTCTTTATATCATTATGTTGCGAATATTATTTCAAATCATGCGGATTATTATTCTAAAACCTATGTTGGTAATAAACCGGCTTCTTTAAGTGATAACGCGACATATTATAGTTATGATGGTCATTATTTTTATGCAGACTTTAAAACAATGATTCAGGATTATAAAAATGGTGTATATACAAATGCAGTCAATTCGAATGCACCTTATTATAATTATTTTCAGTATTTACCTTCACGCTCAAAAACAAGTATATCGGCATCTCAATTTGATCAATATACTTCAAGTAAGGTATCGAGTGGTAAATTGTTGAATGCGGGTTCTTCTTTAGTTTCTAACCAGAATAAGTATGGTGTAAACGCCTTAATTATGTATAGTAATGCCGTACTTGAGAGTGGTTGGGGAAAAAGTCAGTTGGCTGTAAATAAGAATAACTTGTTTGGTCATGGGGCTGCAGACAACAATCCTTATTATGGTGCAAATGGCTATGCAAGTGTGGATGATTGTATTAAATATCATGCGAAAGTCTTTATTTCTGAGGGTTTCTGTGATCCAAAAGATTATAATGCACGTTATTATGGTTCTCATTTAGGGGATAAAGAGAGTGGAATCAATGTGAAGTATGCTTCAGATCCTTATTGGGGTGAAAAGATTGCCAGTCTTTGTTGGCAAGTACAAAATGATTTGGGTATTAATGAAGTGAATGCCTACACAATTGGTATTGCGAATCGTAGTGTTTCATATTATACGAATCCAGGTTCAAATTTATTGTATAGTTCGATGGATTTTTCGGCTTATCCAATTATTATATTAGGAAAGCAGAATGGGTATTATAAAGTACAGTCGGATGCTACATTAAATGCAGATCGTACAAGTATTACACAAGATAGTGGTGCTTATGATTTTGATTTGTACTATGCCTATATCAGTCAGAATTCTGTATCTGTTTTGGGAACTGTTAATGAAATTGGTAAATGGGTACAGGATGAAAATGGGAATAGGTATTGGTATGAAAACAATTCGTATGTGACTGGTTGGAAACAAATCCAATCAAAGTATTATTATTTTGATACAAATGGTGTGATGTTATCGAACCAATGGATTGGTAATTATTACGTGGGTCAAGATGGAGCCATGTTGACAAGTCAATGGATTGGTGATCGTTATGTGGATGCCAATGGATTGTGGACACCAGATCATTGGATCAATAATGGTGGCAAATGGTGGTATCGTCATCAGGATGGAACATACACAAAGAATGATTTTGAAGATATTGATGGTCAAACTTATTATTTTGATAGTGATGGTTATAGGGTTACGGGCTGGAAACAAGTCAAATCCGATTGGTATTACTTCAATGGTTCTGGAATCATGGTAAAAAATTCTTGGTCAGGAAATTATTTTCTTGAAAAAGATGGTAAGATGGCCAAAAGTAAATGGATAGGTACCTATTATGTGGATGCGAATGGTGTTTGGCAACAAGATCGTTGGATCTATAATGGTCGTTGGTGGTATCGTTATGGAGATGGCAGTTATCCAAGAAATAAATTTGATGTGATCAATAATAATGTGTATTATTTTGATTCAAATGGATATGTTGTTACGGGATGGCAAGTCATAAATGGAAACTGGTATTACTTCAATGGTTCTGGAGCTATGTTGAAAAGCCAATGGATAGGTAACTATTATGTTGGAAAAGATGGTATCATGGCAAAAAGTTCTTGGGTTGACAACAACCAATACTATGTAAATGAAAATGGTGTGTATGTAGCAGGAAGATGGGTTCAATATGGAAGTCGTTGGTGCTATTATGCAGGAAATGTATATGCGAAGGATATAACTTTAAATATTAATGGTACGGCTTATACATTTGATAGTGAAGGCTACATGGTTAAATAATGAAATTAGAGTAGATCTTAATTGATTTACTCTTTTTTTGGTTGGGTTAGTTTTGTTTGTGATATTATAAGTGTAAGCGATAACAGGAGGCATTATGAAGGGTATTAATATTGGGTTGAGCATATTGGTTTCTTTGTGTTTGGCTATATCGCCAATTCAAGCAAGTGAAACGGATGTTGCGGATGAAACAAATGAAGAGAGTGTAGTGAATTCAAATGAGGATGTTGAATCAAACGCAGATGAAATAAAAATACAATCTATAAGTGTTCATACTGAGGATGATTTAACTACGTATCCATTGGATGAAAATGAGACAAAGAATATTCGGCTGGTTGTAAATAAAGTTTATACGGATGGTCATGTAGAACAGACGACAGATTATCAGTATTGTATTTATGCGATTTCTAATAATCTGTCTATTTCAAATGCGATTAGTACAATACAAGATAATATGATGTATTCAGGAACAAATAATGAATTGAGTGTAACTAAAACATCAAGGGGAAATGCGAGTTTCTCGGTTAAAGTGATTCTTGATGATTTTATGGACAGTTGTTGTTTGAGTTTTAATGATACAAAATATGTGAATATAACATTAAATGCGGGCGATGGACAGTTTGAGGATGGAACGACAACGTATACGTATCCATTTACAGGGTATCAAAGTCCAAATGTGATTGCGCCAAAGGGATATAAATTTGTGGGTTGGTATGATGAGAATGGTGTAGGGATGTATGATCAAGCCTTAAATTCAGATACAACTTTTTATGCGCGTTATAAAAAGCTGCTTACTATTCTAGTAGAGGCAAATAATGGTACAGGGGATACATTTACGTATACAGTTGGTGAAGATGAGTATTGTTCTGCAGAAACATTAAGTAAAAATCTAGTTTCTTCAGATGGGAAAATATTAACGGGATTCAAAGATAAAAAGACAGGTTCATTTTATAGTTTGGGTTATGGATATCGCTTTGATGAAGATATGACACTTGTGACGCAATGGGCAGAGCCAATCACAATTACGTTTGATTGTGATGGTGGTTCGACAAATAAAGGAAATCACTTTACAGAAACTTGGGGTAAAAACACATGTTTCTCAAGTGATTCGAGTGTATATGAAAAACCGGTAAAGGAAGGTATGATTTTTACGGGCTGGCACGTTGGTTCTGTAGATGGTTATAAGGTCGATCCGTATTCGACTTGTTTTGATGAAGATACGACTTTATATGCATCTTATTCGAAGGCTATTCATATAAATCTGAATCTGGATGCCTTAAATATGGAGTCTCAATCGATTGAGGTTACCCAAGGGGAAAGTGTAAGACTAGCTAATATTTTTCATGTAGATGTTGATGAGGATAAAGAAATCACGGGCTATAGAATCGATGGTACGAATACTATAATCGATGAGAATCAGGAGCTGGTATTTGATGAGGATATAAATCTTACGGCTATTGTAAAGAAGAAAATCAAGTTAACATATGATTCAAATGGGGCTGGATTTGGTTCAGTCAGTGAATATGCATCTAAAGATAATTGTCATCTTAATAATGTTTTCAACAAAGCACCTGAAGGAAAATATTTTGCGGGATGGGCAGCCAATTCACCAGATGGAATAATCTATACATCAGCTACATCAGGTATGCCATTTACGGAAGATACAACGCTATATGCAGTGTGGAAAGATGGGGTTACGATTCATTTAGATTTAGGAGAAGGTGTGGATGGATCTATACAAAATGGAAATGTGGTTAAAAAAGGAAGCTTATTTAGACTTTATGATGTGAATGTTTCGCAAAATCCAAATGGTAAAAAATTAGCTGGATGGCGTATAGATGATAATCCGAAAGTATTAAGTAAATATGATTATTTTGTCTTAAACAAAGATATAACGTTACATGCCGTATGGGAAGATACAATTACTGTGACAATAAAAGATCCAGAGACAGATGATGTATTATATACGAGCAAAATCGCAAAAGGAACATCTTTTCAGGATTGGTATGAAGTTAACGATTATATTCCTGAAGGTAAATCGTTGTTGGGATGGACTTTAGATAAGGATAAGAAAAATACAATCGATTTATATAAAACTACCTTTGATAAAGATGTGACTTTATATCCTGTCTATGCCGACAATATAAAGATTACTTTAGATTGGGGAAATGATGGAGGAAAAGGCTATATAAATCTAACGAAAACAAATACTTTAGAAAGAGCTAAAGGCAGTGAAATTTATTTTGACTATACTATTTTATCGACTCCAAAAGGAAAGACGTTAGCTGGTTGGAAAATTGGCGATACGGAAGATGTGATATCAGCTGGTTCTTCATATACAAATTTGAATTATGAATTGTATAAAGATACAACACTGCATGCGATTTGGAAGGATACAGTAAAGATTACTTTGAATGCGAATGGTGAAAAGTTTGCGAATAATCAAGAAATCATTGAAGAGGAATATATAAAAAATAGTGTTAATTATTCTTCTTATAATCCTCAGTATCCTTGGGAACAAAAGAATTTAGATGGTACAAAAGTAATAACAGGATGGAGAGTTGGCTCACCAGATGGTCCGCTCATGCCAAAAAAACTATATAATGAATTTGATAAGGATACTACCTATTATGCGGTATGGAGTGATCTAATTACGATTACTTTTAAAAACAGGGGTATCAAAGTAGCTGAATTTGATAATTCAAGTACTTGGACGTTAAGAAATGTTTATCATACAATGGTTCGAAGTATGAATCCAACAATAATTAATGATTTTGATGATGAAACCTTTTTAGGCTGGTATAATACAGAAACGGGTGAAAAATTAACGGAAGATACAGTCTTCACAAAGGATTGTGTATTTGAGGCTAGAACCAAAAAGGGACCTGTAAAAATCACGTTAGATTATAATGGTGGTTCTGGTAAATTGAATGAAGTAACTACAATGAGTGGTTATCTAACAAATGACATGTTGAATGATCCGTTTATTGTACCGCCTAAAAATAAAGTGTTTGTAGGATGGTCACTTGAAAAAGATGGAAAAATCTTAGGATATGAATCTTATGATCCTTACTATATTATGAATCAAGATACAACTTTATATGCAAAATATGCAGATGAAGCTACATTGACGATTCATTACAATGGCGAGACGTATATAGAAAAAGTTCCAGTGAATGAATGGATGATGTTCATGGATGGTGATTATTGTGTAATAGATGGAAAAACATATTATTCTGGCCAATCTCTAAAATTCACAAAAGATACGGATGTCTATTTAAAAGAAAGTACAAGTCTTTCAAATGTTTATGTTAGCCATAAGGATTTGACAAAGTTAACTGGAAATGGATATGGTTGGGTTGGAGTGAACTGTTTTATTAAGTGGCATCATTATAACTATAATGTAAAAGAAACACCAGGAAAAGAAGTGAATCTAGAACTGGATGAATCTTTTATCCCGAAAGGTATGAAATTCGATAAATGGCAGACTGTAGGTGATATTACGATCAAGGATCCTACAAGTAAAAAGACGTCGTTTATTATGCCTAAAAATGAATTGGGTAAAATCTACGAGATTTATGCGACATATAAACCAATTGTTCCACTACAGTTTGAAAAAGAAAGTGTAGAACTAAATAAGTCAGAAAGAAGTCAGCTTAAGGTTAATGGAGATTATGAAACACTAACATGGTCAAGCAGTGATCCTACAACGGTACAAGTCAACCAAAATGGTCATATTCATGCCGTTAAGAGTGGTAAGGCTACAATTACTGTAAAAGATGAATCGGGTAAAAAAGCATCTTGTGTAGTAACTGTCACAAATAAATTGAAGAGTTTAAGTTTAAATGAAAAGAATGTTGAATTAAAAGGCCAAACAGAAAAGAAATTAAGTGTGACTTTAACACCGAGTGATGCGGATGAAGAAAAACTAACGTGGACATCTAGTAATGAAGGTGTTGTAAAAGTAAGTGAAGATGGAACGTTGACACCAGTATCTTGTGGTGAGGCTACAATCACAGTTGAAAGCAAGAGTGGTTTAACAGATCGTTGTAAAGTTGTTGTAGTCCATGATTGGGAATTGGATTCTAAAGTAAATGCAACAGTAGATAAAGAAGGTAAAAAAGTCTATAGATGTACTTTGTGTCATGAAACAAAGGAAGAAACAATTCAAAAATTAAATGGTAAATGGGTGACAGATAGTCGTGGTAAGTGGTATCAATATTCAAATGGAACATTTGAAAAGTCTGGATTTAAAGAAATCAATGGTAAGACTTACTATTTCCAAAGTAATGGATATGTAAAAACTGGTAAATTGATACTTGATAAAGATACATATATGTTTGATGCGGATGGTCTCATGGTTACTGGATGGTATGGAAACTATTACTTTGACAAAGATGGTAATCTGAAAATATAATTTATGAAAAGGAGAAGTTAGAAGTACAAAAGGGCGCA